>CAMUAR010000017.1 GCA_947086895.1 uncultured Lachnospiraceae bacterium
ACAGCGGCTTATAGCCGCAGAGCAAACCACCCGTTTGACGGGTGGTTATGATTATAAGCGATGGACGAGATTGCTCCGGCAGTGTATGCGCCGATACCGGGCAGTTTTCGAAGTTCCACAGAATCTTTTGGCAATTTTCCGCTGTACTTTTCCATTACTATTGCCGCGGCTTTTTTCAGATTTTTTGCGCGGCTGTAATAGCCAAGACCTTCCCAAAGCTTTAGCAGCCGTTCTTCTTCCACTGATGCAAGAGCAGCGATATCTGGAAGTTCTTTTATAAAACGTTCAAAATATCCTTTTACAGCTTCTACGCGGGTCTGCTGAAGCATAATCTCCGAAATCCATACATAGTACGGTTCTGGTTTGTCGCGCCATGGCAGACTGCGTGCATTATCTGCAAACCAATCAATAAGCGGCCATACAATCTGGCTTGTGATTTTTGATTTGGTTTCTGCGTTTATATCGAATTCAGAAGTTTCTGGATTTCTCTGCATTTTTTACCTCGTTTCTATGCCGATATAATATCTCCCGATATTATATCATGTTTTGCAAACATGATATTCAAGATGCGCACAGTTCGCCAAAGAGTCTATTCTCCCCTTGGTCGAATGCGAACTGGCGCCGATATAATATCTCCCGATATTATATCATGTTTTGCAAATCGCTCAAAGCGAATTTTCGAAAATCTTGTTTTGTATCATAAAAAAATAGATTTTCAGCGATTAAGTTTGAGCGTTTGCTGCCGATATATTTTATAGGTTCCCGAAGAGAAAAAACAATAGAAAATGACAAGGAAAATGCTTGCATTTCCGCCCTGTCCTGATGTATAGTTATATTAGAAACATAGTTTAGCAGTGCTTATTTAAATTTTGAAGGAGGTGTAGAAATGATATTAAAAATTTATACGTATTGTATACAAAATATAAAATTTGTGTTTTCACACCTTCCTTTTGTCTTTGGTCTGTTTGTTTTGATGGCAACAGGCGGATGTTCTAATACTCCTGCTGCCTGGATGGGAGAGGAGCCTTCGGAATATGCCGCTCCATCAGAAATGCCATCTTTCGATTTCGTTACGCCAGCTGTGGAGACTCCAACATTGACACCAGTTCCGACAAATTTTTCTGCAGCAGAGAACGGCTACAGTGCGGACGCGGCAGCACAGCTTATTCGAGATCAGATTGTTTCCGGCAAATATGATATCACCTTATTATCAGATTCTTTTGTTATGGATTCCGCCCAGTATTATACTTTTGTTATTTCGAAAAACGGAAATACGATTGAACCTCTGGTTCTTGTTGGGAAAGAGCTTGGTGATCTCTGGTGCATTTCCGGCGACAATACAGTTTCTGATATTTCGAATCATCCGCTGTATCACTTATCAGAACAATCCGAACCAACAGCAGAGCCGCAGCCGACAGCGGAGCCGCTGGATTCTGAGAACGAAAAAGAAGATCCGAAAGATCAAAAAAATATCACGACAGAAGAAGCATTGGCAATCTTTCGAGGACTGACCAGTGAACAGACGGGACTTTCTCAGCTGTTGGATCACTATTTCTTCTACATTCCAGAACAGACGGAGGAGATTATGGATCATCGCTGTTATGCGATTCTTGTCTATTCTAGTGTGCAAGACAGATTGTTTCTTGATGCGAAATTTTATATGACACTTGACGGTTCAACAATTTACAAACAGGCGCATTCTTCGGAAGATTTGGAGATATTCTCTCTGAAATAAGACAAGGAGTCAGCTTGTCATAGAAAGGGGTGGGTTAGTATGGCAGAAGAAAAAAAAGAAGATGCAGCAGTAGAAGTTGAAAAAAAAGGTTTTACTCCGGTTTCGCATTTTAATGCCATGCCTTATGAAGATTTTGCGATGTATGACAGGGCGACTTATGTTAGGGATTTATCGCTGTTTGACAACAATGAAGTTATGATGAACCGCGGGAATATTATCCGCTATTATGATTGTAAAGCTACAAAGCCAAAAAAAGTAGGCGGAGATATTATCGATGCGCAGATTTCTCATGAGGAAGATATTACAGAGGAATCCGAGAAAAAGAAATAAAACAAAAAGGGATTTCAATTTCAGTTGTCCGTGGAAAAGAATGGCTGCAAAACAACAATTTTTTATAAAATATCGTGCAGGCAATGGATAAAAGTTTATGATATTTTATAGAAAATAGGATTTTGCAGCCATCTTTTTACAAACTGGTAATTTTATTCGCGCGCAAGTTCTGTTAAGTGGTAGACTGCAGCGCCGTCAAGTTCCTCTTCGATGCGCAGCAAACGATTGTATTTTGCCACGCGGTCACTTCGGCAAGGCGCGCCGGTCTTAATTTGTCCGGCTTCGCATGCAACTGCCAAATCTGCGATAAACGTATCTTCTGTTTCGCCGGAACGGTGTGAAATTACAACACGATAACCCGCATCTTTTGCCATACGTATGGTTTCCAATGTTTCGGTCAGCGTTCCAATTTGGTTGACTTTAATTAACACCGCGTTTCCTGCTTTTCGGCGGATGCCTTCTTTCAGTCGCTTTGTATTTGTCACAAATAAATCATCTCCGACAAGCTGTACACGGCTGCCAAGGCGTGCTGTCAACTGTTCCCAGCCTTCCCAGTCATTCTCGTCAAGAGCATCTTCAATCGATACAAGCGGATACTTTGTACAGAGCATTTCATAATAATCAATCATTTCCTGGGTGTTGCGCATAACCTCTATTTTCTGGGTGTCTGGCGTCGAACATAATTTTCCGTTCTCCGCTTCGCGCCTTTTGCTTTCACCAGGGAAATAGTACATTCCGGCATCCGCGTTAAACAGTTCGCTCGCTGCGGCGTCCATTGCAAATACAACATCTTTTCCAGGTTCATAACCTGCGGCGCACACAGCATTTACCAAATATTCCAGAACTTCTTCCGCATTCTTTAAATCCGGGGCAAAACCTCCTTCATCTCCTACCGCAGTTATATGTCCGTTTTGTTCCAGAAGCTTTTTTAGCTGATGGTAAACTTCCGTTCCCATCCGAAGCCCCTCTTTAAAGCAGCAAGCTCCAGCGGGCATAATCATAAATTCTTGAAAGTCAAGATCGTTTTTGGCATGAACGCCGCCGTTGACAATATTCATCATTGGAACAGGCATACGTCTTGCAGCATCCCCGCCAAGAAAGCGGTAAAGCGGCAGTGAGAGAGCGTTGGAAGCTGCGACGGCCGTCGCTAAAGATACGCCAAGGATTGCATTGGCTCCAAAGCGGGATTTGTTATCTGTCGCATCTGCCTCGCACATTTTTTGGTCAACTGCCGCCTGCTTTAGCGGAGACATTCCAGCGACGATCGGAGCAATATCATCTTTGACATGTGCTACTGCTTGTGTCACACCCTTTCCCTGATAGCGAAACAATTCGCCGTCGCGCAGTTCCAGCGCTTCATGTTCACCCGTCGATGCACCGGACGGAACAGCGGCGCGCCCCATAATTTGATTATTTAAAATAACTTCTGCTTCGAGTGTTGGATTTCCTCTGGAATCCAGAATTTCTCTTGCTTTTACTTTTTCAATCCAAAGATCTTGCTGGCTCATGATTTCCTCCAATTCTGTATACTGCTGTTCAAACGCACCCAAAGCGAAAAGAAGAATTTAAAATAAAGTAATTTATGGCTTATTCAGCGAAAAGGTGAGTGAGCAGGCAGTATAATCGTTTTATATTTTTCTTTTCCCATATCCAACGAAAATATTGATTTTTTGCTTTTATACAGATCGTTTGTCTGACAATCGCAGGAAGATATGGGATTTCGATTATTGTTTGCATTATTCCCATAAATTATGCTATACTAAAGCTTAGTTGGCTGTCAGTAATAATCCCATATCTGGAAAAGATAAGGGAAAAAGGAAGTCCGTGGAACAGAAAAAAAGAAATCGAACTGATTCTGGCAGCATTACAATATATGCGCTAAAAACAGTGCGGAAATGAGGATTTGTATGAGTGAACTTTTTGAAAGATTGCAGCCGTATCTTGATCGTGGGATGGCGATCAAAGCTGCGCTGACTCTGTTTGACTGGGATAATGAAACACTTGCTCCAGCATGCGCGTCAGAAAAAACTGCCAAAATAATGGGTAATTTGTCCGGCGAATATTATCGCGCCACAATCAATGATGAAGTGCGTGATCTGCTTGCGCAGCTTTCTACCCCCGAAGAGAAAGAAAAGCTGTCAGATACAGAAAAAGCGATTGTTAAAAAAATGAACAAGGAGTATGAGCAATTAGAAAAGATTCCGGCGAACGAGTATCAGGCATTCCGGGAACTGCTTACAAAGTCTGCCCAGATCTGGGCGAAAGCAAAAGAAAATAATGATTTTTCAGCTTTTGCTCCAACATTGAACGAGATTGTTGATTATCAGAAACGTTTTGCAGAGTATACAAAAAAGCCGGGAATGAGTTTGTATGATACAATGCTTGACCAGAACGAAGAAGGTATTTTAGAAAAAGACCTTGACCCATTTTTTGAAAAGATACGAACAGCCGTTGTGCCGCTTTTAAAAAAGGTGATGGAACGAAACGATAAGATTGATAAAAGCTACAACAATCGTTGTTATCCGATTGATGTACAGAAGAAATTTTGTCGTTTTTTGGCGGAATATATCGGGTTTGATTTTGAGAAGGGCGTGATGGCGGAAAGTGCGCATCCATTTACTACAAATATGCATAACTCGGATGTTCGTATCACAAATCATTTTTATGAGAAAAATCTTGAAAGTGCTATGTTCTCCGTAATTCATGAAGGCGGACATGCTCTGTACGAGATGGGGGTTGCAGACGAGCTGACGCTCACAGCGGTTGGAGGCGGAACTTCCATGGGAGTACATGAGTCTCAATCGCGTTTTTATGAGAATATTCTTGGAAGAAGCGAAGCCTTTTGGAAGCCGCTGTTTGGAAAATTGAAAGAGACGTATCCAGAACAGCTTGCGGATGTGGAACAAAATGATTTTATTTTGGGCATCAATAAAGCTGAGCCAGGACCAATCCGCACGGAGGCGGACGAACTGACTTATCCGCTTCATATTATGGTGCGGTATGAAATTGAAAAACTGCTGATATCCGGCAAAATTAAGGTGGATGATCTGCCGCAGATCTGGAATGAAAAATATAAAGAATATCTTGGCGTCACTCCGAAAAATGACAAGGAAGGCGTACTGCAGGATGTTCACTGGTCTGGCGGTTCCTTTGGTTACTTCCCGTCTTACGCGATTGGAAATGCGGTAGCTGCACAGATTTATGCGTTTATGCATAAGAAAGTTAAAGTAGCAGAGTGCCTTGAGACAGGGAATCTTGAACCAATTCGAAAGTATTTATGTAAACATATTCATCAGTATGGCTCGACAAAAAATATGAATGAACTGTTGATCGGAATGACTGGAGAATCGTTGAATGTAGATTATTATATTGATTATTTGACAAAGAAATATACTAAGTTATATCATATTGAGGAATGATTTGTTGAATAAGCGGGTTGGATTTTGTTATACAAGAACTATTTTTTCCTGCGTAAATTGTTGAAAAATGAAAAAAGAATTTTATTTAGGAAACCACAAACGCCCCTTCTAAGTCTGCTTTTTATAAGCAGTTTTAGAAGGGGCATTGATTATTTATAATTGGATGGATATTGAAATGTTATTTTTCAAGCAGGGCTTCCTTCAATTCCTCTATTTGGTCGGAAACCTCTTCTAATGTATCCCGGATGGAATCCATTACATTGTTCATTGCATTTTCGGTAGCTTCCTGAATGATGTCCCGCAAATCGTCATTATCTTCGTCATCGTCCTCAAGGGATTCCAGAATAGAAGTTTGAAGCTGACCGGCAAAGCTGTCGTAATCCTCGCATGATAAAATAGCAGAACATGAATTGGTAATATCATTTAGCTTTGTCATAATTTCTGCAAGATTGTCGTTAATCAGGCTTTGGTCTGATGCGGACGGCGCTGTGGTCTTGATTTTATTTTTGTATTTGGCGTTGAGCTGTTCAGTGCTGTACCAACAATTTTTTGGAAAACCGTCGCTGGAGAAAATCAGATTATGGCGCTGTGGACGCTCATCTTCATAAGGGTCCGGGGTGTCTGGAAATTGCGCATAAGCTTCAGCATCTTTTGCAGCGATCACTGTCATATAGGCCCGCTGAGCGACAAATCGGAATTGTGTGTACTCATTGTCCTGCGTGCAGAATGGAATTTCATAGAGTTCCCAGCCGTTGAGTTTTTTCAATGGTTTGATAAAGTTGCGATTGAGGTTGTATGTATAGCGCTGTTCATAGTCCGCGTTGAACAGAATCTCAAATCGGCAAATTTCATTGTTGTGATCGTTCTCTCCACCGTTCAGCCAAAATGAAAAACGACAGTCTGTATACTTTGGAAGAAGAAGCGTTTCGGAAATAATTTCCGTCCAGTTATTGCTCCAATCCCCGATCATATAAGCTTCTGCAAGTTCTTTGTCCGGTCCTTCCATAAAAGAGCGGCTGCCTACATTATGACTGCAGTCTTTGTTAAATTTCCAACTGCGTGCGTCGAAATACAGTTTCAACACTTTGCGTTCTTCGAATTCCCTGCCTGTTGCTGTTTTTATATTCATGGTATCCATCTTAATTACCTCCGATATTTGCGCGGTATCGGACATAGTTAGACGAATTGTAAAGTCGTTCACGTAACATGCCCGACCCTTTTTTACCAGCCCGTCTGCCCGTTTTGGGTAAGTTGAGCCAGCTATGTTTCCGTTCGAATCTAATATTTGGATGATCTGCTTACCTGCGGAATCATTGTTTTTTGTCATGGGTGTCCTCCCCTGTTTCCGTTTTTTTAAGCACGCCGTTTTTTGTTATGGGTGTCGCTCCCCGTTTTTATTTTAATATAAGAAAAAATGTTTGTCAAATAAAAATTTATTGTAAAAAGTGATATCTTTTATCCAGAGAGCAGGAAATAAATTTGTGAAAAAGAGACATTTATATAAATGAAAACCTTGACGGTAAACTAAAATATGAATAAAATAATTGTAAAAGTACAGCGCGGCAGTATGCGCAAAATGAAAAAAGTAGATATTAGGATGTGTTGAAAGGAAAAAAGTCCTGTAGAAATCGGAAAAATTTTGAGACCATGTTGAGGGTGTTGTCGATTTTGAATAACAAGTTTTGCATGATTTGGAGGGTTTTAAGATGCTCTACCATTATACGGATTTTAATGCCTTTGATGGAATTATCCGCTGCGCAGAATTAAGGCTGAACAATATTTTAAATATGAACGATGCCGCGGAGATGCGATTGTTTATGAATGGGATCTGTAAAGCCGTAACAGAGAAGCTGGAAAAAGACAAAGAAAGTGAAAAAGTTCGTCAAACAGAGTCTTATTTTCAGAAAGAGATGGCGGAGGAATTTCATTATTCCGCTTATGCGGCTTGTTTTTCAAGATATCGCGATGATGCTGCTCAGTGGGAGAGATACGGAAATCTGGGGCGGGGAGTGTGCATTGCGCTGCATGAAAGGCTGGTTCAAAAAATGGTCGGCGGGGCGGTTGCGCTTCAGGAAGTATATTATCAAACGGATATGCGGGAACACTGGCTTGTGGATGAATTTTACCGCGCAGTAAAAGAACCAAAAGCTTTTGCAAAAAAGAATTTGTGGAAGCTGCAAAATTTGATGAATGATGCATGGGTACAGTCCGCAGCGTTTAAACATCCTTCGTTTGCGAGAGAAAGAGAATTCCGGCTTGTTGTTTCCCCGTTTATTTCGAATGAGTTTGCAATAGAGCCAAAATATCATGTGACAGCGGGGCGCATCAAGAAATATTATCCTCTTGATTTAAATAAAATGTGCGGCAAGCTGAATCTTCATTTATCTGATTTGGTTGGGGAAATTATTATTGGACCTACGTCTTCTCAGTCGCTTCCGATTTTGCAGGATTATTTGACGGACTGCGGTCTGGATTTTTTAAAAAATAAAATAACTTTGTCTGAATGCCCGCTGCGCAAGCGGACGTCGTAAGAGAAAAGAACGGAAAATATTTAAAGCATATAAGTATTTTATTTTAACATAGATTTATAGATTTTGATTTTAAATTCTTTTCAAAAAGAAACAAGGCTGCTGTAAAAAATAATCTTTCACAAGATATTATTAAATATCCATAAGGATTCAAACGTATTTTGTGCGATGATTTATTTTACAGCAGCCTTGGTTTTATTTTATCAGTATAAAATATTCTGTACAACAAAATGATTCGCTATAAATGAGCAAATTAAAGTTTTACATAAATTTGTCCACCGCACAAGCAGAATCTTTTGTGCCGTTTTTTGAATTTGCTCAATAAAGATAAAAATTGCTTTTTTTGTCCCTATGGAACGAATTTTTCATTTTTCAATATGCTCTTAAAACAATGCGATGCGAAAAACTTTTTATTTTGCCGGTGTTACCGATGTAATATGCGGATTTACACCGTTATACCAATATAAAAAGCCTTCCATGTCAATTTTATCACCGATGTTCAAAGCTTTTACTGCGGCATAAACATCCGTTGTATTATCGCACAGATAAGATTCCACAGTAAAGGTGTATGTGTTTCCATCCAGGGAAACATTAAAGTATAAATCGCTGCCGTCCTGACCGGAGCCATCCCAGCTGTAGAGGAATGCCACATCGTTGCCGTTCACGTCTTTGCTGGCTTCCACAGTCATGCCTTTAAAGGAGACAAATTCATTCTGATGTTTAATCAAATCATCTGTGCCAAGCAGGGAAGTTACATCTTTGGCTTTGGCAACATAATTTCCATCCATAATTTTAAAAGTTGCATCAATGATTTCTACTTCGCCAGACCATTCTGCCTTAAAACCAGTTACCTGAATTTTCGTGCCTTGAGTCAGTTTGGCATAATCTTCCTCAGAACATGCCATATCGTACAAAAAGTAAGCGCCGTCCTTATCCTGCGCGTACACAGTAGCTTTGCCTTCCCACCAAGACTGCTTTGCCTGTACATAAGCTTCAATCACAACTTCCGTATCTACTGCTGCCGCAGCATACTCCTCGTAAGTCATAACACCTTCTGACTTTTTGTCCTCGTCAGAGCCAGAACCGCAGCCTACACAAGCAAATGTAAGTGTAAAGACCAAAAGTAACGATACCAGTTTCTTCATTGTAATACTCCTTTCCCGCAATATTGCGGCGCGGACAGCCTTACGGTCAAAAATCATTGTTGCTGATGCGTCTGGTTGCCCCACAAATCCTCCCTAGATTTCCACTTTGCTACGTTTTTCGAATCTATGATTATGTAAACTGTTTTTCAGTATGCGGTGCGAATGTACATTTGCATAAGCAAAAAATATTATCTGGTTTCATACAATCAACACTGGTACGGATGCCGTAAAATGTTTCGCAAACTGGCAGTAAATCATAATAACAGGTAAAATAGATCGAAAAACATGAAAGTAATACCATTCATATTTCTCTTTGTGCAGTACTCCTTCTTTGTTATTTTTCGGAGTTGCGCCAAGATATTTTTTATATTTCTTATATACAAACGACAATCTTACAATACGGTCAAACTGAGAATGGAAGATGTTTGCACTCGACCAAAGGAGAACTGTGTGACTGCTCTATAAAAGCGATTTATCCCTTGGAGAGAACCGTATAAAAGAATATGGTTTTATAAAAGTACATAAAAATATTTTGCCAAAGCAGAAGTATGAACTGTTACACTATTATACATAAAATTGACAAGAAATCAATAGCGAGATTGTGATAAGCTTTGTTTTTTTCTTTTTATAGCCTGAAAAATAACGTACAGCAGAATAAAAAACCAGGCTGCAGCCAACGCGGACAGCAAAACAACCGAGGTGACAGGAAGGTTTCCAAATTGTGTTTTTCCGACGGAAATTTGACTGCGGTTTGTCTGGTCCAGACGATACAAAGATGTAATATCGCTGTAAAGCTGTTCGATATAAGCATCATCAACGGTTTCTTTGCGTCGGATCGATTTGGCTGTGCTTTCGATCAACTGGCCTGCCGCATCGCGCAGAGAGGTAGAACCGTTAAATACTGGTGTGACAAACGTGTGATTTACATTGTCCAGAAGCATTTGAGCCGCGTCGATTTTAATATTATAATATAGAGAATTATCCTCGCCGCTTCTTGCAAGATAGTCCTGATATTCTGCTGATTCATGGGCTTTTTTTGTCACTGGAACATAACCTTCGGTTTGAGCATAAGCAATCTGCACATTATTTGTTAAAAGATACTGTGTAAACAGCCAGGAAGCCAGAACTTCTCCTGTGTCCGCTTTGTTGAAAATACAGACAGAAGGTCCCTGGGATATCATTTTGGGGTTGGTTGTATCAAATTGCGGGATTGGCATAACAACGGTTTCAAATTCTACAACTGCATCCTCGCTGATATCCGACAACGGTGCGTTTGATCCCATCCAGGTTGCTCCCGCTGTAGAATCTACCGCAAAAATACATTGCCCTGCATTGAGAAAATTGGCGGGGTAACTGGAAATTTTAAATGTGGAGAACGCGCCGGTTGCAACGTGGTCTGCGATTGTGTACAACAATTCTTTTGTCGTATCGTTGAAAAGCAGCATTTCGCCGTTTGCGGTCGAATATCCGGCATCTTTTTGCTTCAGCATTTGAATCATCATATTGTCGGTTGATTTATAAATAAATGGTATCATAACTTTCTGACCATTTATAAGAAAATTTCCGTCTTTATCTTTTGCCATTGCAGCCTCGGAAACTTCCCAGACAAAGTCCCAAGTCAGCGTGTCAGGCAGTGTAAAGCCAAGTGATTCAACATAAGTTTTATTGATGTAGCAAGCTTCGGTAGAGCGCATATACGGAATTGCATAATAGTGTCCGCCAAAAGAACATTCCTCAAGAAACTGTGGGATAATCTCATTTTTTGACGGCGAATCAAACCGTACTTCGCTGCCGCCAAGACCATATTTTTCATCGATAAATAAATTTTCTAAAGGAACGACAAGGTTTGTTCCTGTCAAGTAAGTTGCAATATGATCCGGGTAGGTAATACATACATTTGGAGTGGTCTGCGTTGCAATGTTGGTGATAACATCGTTATAAATTCTTCCATAGTCCGTGTACAGACGCAGGTTGATTGTAATATTTGGATAGAGCTTATGAAAGTCGGCAATTGCTTGTTCATAGATCATTGTCTGTGTCTTGTTTGTATCGTTTTTTGCCCAGAATGTAATTTCATACTCGCGCGATGTATCAAAAGATTCTGGGATTTCAAAGGCGGCCAGTCCTTCGCGACCATGGCAGGCAGAACACAGACAAATCAGGAAAAGCGAGAGAGCAAGAATGATTGTTTTTTTGAAAAAAGAATGTTTTTGGTATTCTGAAATATGGCATTGCAGTTTCTTTATCATCCTTTGGTTCCTCCTCTTGATACGCCTTCCATAATTTTTTTTCGAAAAACAAGGAATAGAATGATCAGCGGTACAGAAATTACAACAACTGCCGCCATCATTGCAGGGATATTTTCGCGCCCAAATCCTTTTTCGCGGATTTCCTGGATTCCGTTGGAAACAAGGAAGTAGTTTTCATCGTCTGTAATCAGTCTTGGCCAGACGTAAGAATTCCAGCATTCGATTACTTTTAGAATGGTGATTGTAACAAGCGTGGGTTTTGAAATCGGAACCATAACCCGCAGCAGATATTTTAAATCAGAAGTGCCGTCCACTTTTGCCGCATAATATAAATTATCTGGAATCTGTTCAAAATTTTCTTTTAAAAGGTAAATGTAAAATACGGATGTGATGGATGGAAGAATCAGTCCAGGAAAAGAATTTCTCATATCCCAGTTTGTAATTGTAACAAAATTGGTGATTACAACCAGCTCGTTTGGTATCATCATCAGGGAAAGAAAAATAACAAATACAATATTTTTTCCTTTAAATTCCAATCTGGCAAAGGCAAATGCTGCCAGAGTAATTACAATCAACATAATGGCGGTTGTAATTACAGTAAAAATCAGCGTATTCAAAAGATATCGTCCAAGAGGAACTGAAGTAAATGCGTCTGCATAATTTTGAAGAGTTGGGGACAGCGTGAAAAATTTTGGAATATATTCTGAATTGTATGAACTATAACTTTTTACGGATGTCAACAGCATCCAGTAAAAAGGGAACAACACGACAATAGCCCAGAGAGCCAAAAGCGCATAAGTAATAATGCGGAGCGGTTTTTTTGGTGTTTTTTTGTAGTCTTCCATGACAATACCTCTTTTCTGTTTTCCAGAATATATATAAAATAACAGTCTATAAGTTTTCTAAAAATTATAAAAGTAAGGTTACAAATTATGAGTAATGAACATTTTTTTTGCTGACAAGCAGATTGATACACGTTATGGTAAGTACAATCGCAAATAACAGAATAGCTGCCGCTGATGCGTAGGACGGGTAACCGCCGCTGTCTCCATATAACATATCGTACACATAGCCGACAATGGTATTCATTTCCGCAGCATTTAAGTCTGTTCCAAACAGAGCAACAACATCACTATATGCTTTAAAAGCACCAATAAAACCTGTAATAATAAGATAAAAAATCATTGGTGAAATCATTGGGAGAGTAATTCTTATAAAGGTTCGGAATTTGGAAGTGCCATCCACTCTTGCAGCATTGTAATAAACTGGATTAACAGAGGAAAGCGCGCTTGTCAGAATCAAAATTTTAAAAGGAAGAACAACCCACACGGTATAGAAACATAATACAAACATTTTTGCCCAGTATGGACCTTCAATAAAATCTACTGTGTCTCCGCCAAACAGGGAAAGAAGCATATTGATCAGACCGTCTGAGTACGCAGTTTTTTTAAATAAAATCATAAAAACAAGCCCTACAGCTAAAGTATTTGTCACATAAGGAAGAAAATAAATGGTTTGAAGCAGACTGCGGAATCGCTGGATGGAAGTGAGACCAAGAGAGATCAATAAGGCAATTCCTGTTGATAACGGCACAGTGATAATAACGAGAATAAATGTGTTTTTTACTGCCTGCAGGAAATATGGATCATGTAAAATATAAGAATAGTTGTATGTTCCAGTGCCAAAATAAGTCTGGGAAGCAGAATTGTATCCTTCTTCAAAAGAATAAACAAAGACATCAATCAGGGGATATACCATGAAAATGCCAAGAAAAATAATTGCGGGCAAAAGGTATAACCAGCTTTTTAAATTGCTGTTTTTAAAAAATTTTTTGAACATACTTGCGCTCCTTAAAAAGTAATTCGCTTTTCCGTTTTTTTGTCAAACAAAAGTACTTTGTTTGGTTTTAAGTCAAAATGAACAAAAGCAGCATTTTCGTCCACTTTGCTGTCCGAGCTGATAATAGAGCGGATAGAAAAATTTAGTGAGGCTTCGTTCATTGATACAATACTGATATCGCGCCCCATTACTTCCACACCGCCCATAGCACAGCAGAGGGAGCCATTTTCTGACAGCAGAAAACCCTCCGGCCGGATTCCAACATAAACTTCCATATTTGGAACGCCAGAGGTATTAAGAACAGCATCTTTGCCGATATATAATTTGCCGTCTGATACATTTCCAGAGAAAATGTTGATTGGCGGAGTACCCAAAAATTTTGCGACGAAGAGATTGGCAGGATTATCATATACTTCCTGAGACCGACCAAGCTGCTGGAGAACTCCGTCTTTCATCAATACAATTTGGTCTGAAATGCTCATAGCTTCTTCCTGGTCATGTGTTACAAAAACTGTTGTGATGCCAGTTTCTTTTTGTATTCTTCGGATTTCCTCTCTGGTCTGAAGCCGCAGACGAGCATCAAGGTTGGACAGCGGTTCGTCAAGAAGAAGAACTTTTGGCATTTTCACAAGCGCACGGGCGATTGCAACGCGCTGTTGCTGACCGCCGGAAAGTTCTCCAGGCTTGCGGTCCATCAATTCTTCAATCTGAACAAGTTTTGCTGCATCCACTACCTTTTTTTCCATTGCTTCTTTCGAAAGCTTATCTTTACCTTTTAAGTTTTGCAATGGAAACAAAATATTTTGCCGGACTGTTAAATGAGGATAAAGTGCATAGTTTTGAAATACAAGTCCAATTCCGCGGTGCTCTGCTGGAAGTTCTGTAACATCATCGTCCCCAAATAGAATCTTTCCGCTGGTTGGTTTTAGTAGACCACTAATCAAATTTAGCATTGTACTTTTGCCGCAACCAGAAGGACCTAACAGTCCAACTAGCTTGCCGTCTGGTATTTCAAAAGTAAAATTATTTACCGCAATTACATCACCATGGTTTTTCTTTCCGCGAGCAGGAAATTTTTTTGTCAGATTTTGCAGTACAACTTTCATTTATCCTCCCATTCTGTTATCAAAACAGAGTTTTGTTTTATATTTTTTGCCAGACAGCGTAATTTTCTTCTGACTCACTGGAACTTCCAGAAAACAGATTTATTTTTAATGATTATTTAAAGTGTATTTATTAATTCTTGTATTTTTTCTATTGACAGACTAGTAAATTCAGCGATTTTATCTATTGGTAAAGTCCCGTCTTTCAGCATACGTTTGGCTGTTTCAATTTTTTCATTATACATACCTTCATGTTTGCCCTCAAGTATACCTTCGCGTTTGCCCTCAAGTATGCCTTCGCGTTTGCCTTCAAGTATGCCTTCGCGTTTGCCCTCAAGTATACCTTCGCGTTTGCCCTCAAGTATACCTTCGCGTTTGCCCTCAAGTATACCTTCGCGTTTGCCTTCAAGTATGCCTTCAAGTGTTGCTTTTTGTCTGGCTTCACGTGTTGCTTCTTCAATTTCGCTTTCTATATAGGAACGGATAATTTCTTGTTCGTCATATAATACCATCATAATATCGACAACCTCCTTCTGTTTACTTTCAAGATATTCTTTCAATATATTCTCGTTTTTACAGATATGGATTGCTTCTAAAATTGCTTTTTTCGTTCTGCCGTATAAGGCAATTTGTTCATCACAGATCTTTGTAAAGATTACATATTGATTTATGATATCACCTTTTTTTCCATCATAGATCATTTTTACTTTAATATCAATACAACATTCTTTGCCGCCAAAGAATTCTTGTACCAGGGAAATTTCGGCTGGTTTTTCTTTTCGATTCCCTGTGTAAATTACATAAACTTCTGGGATTGGAAGTTGTACTTTTTTGCTTTTGTAAAGATTTTGTTTCGTGCGTTCAAAATAATTGTGATAAGTCTGTACCAGATACATTAATGCCCGAATAATAATATTCATAGTCCATGTAGATTGTGCTTCTACCAAAATCATTAGTCGGTTATCTACCATAAACCCAAGATCGTTGTAAACATTATCTGTTAGTACATTTCGAATGGTAATATCTGTAAGGCTGCTTTCAGTAACTACTTGATCTTCTGGATGTAATGCCTGATAAAGTTGTATTAAATATTTTTTATCTTGAAACAGATTAGTAAAAACGCTGTCTTTAATTGTATGTTTTACAATTTCTTTTTCTGATATATCTGTAGTGTTTTGATTGTTCTCTGTTCTTGTATGTTCTTCCAATCTGTCACCTTCTTTTATTAAATTTTTTAGCCGTAATCAAAATTGTAATTTCATTAAACTACTTGTGACCAAAAGGCATAGGCTTGTCAGGTTTTACTTTCACAACGATTTGTGTGAAAAATCTCGGATCCCAATTTTTTAAAGTGCATAAGAGTGCCTTTAAAACAATTGGTCAAGGCGGTTTTCTTTTTGTGTATATTATACCATATTGTTCCAATATGGTTCCCTGCGGGGCATACACACAGTTCGCAAAAGAAGATGCTCTCCCGTTGGTCGAGCGCGAACTGGCGCAGGTATAATATCTATCGATATTATACCATGGGAACATATTTTGAGCAACTATTTTAAGGCTCCTCCCACTGCCGAAAGGAAGTGGGAAGAGCCTGTAACAATAAAAGAATTTTATCTATGAAATTTCTATGGCTTTGCGCTGTGTTAAATCTCTGGTTGTCTCTTGTTTTTCATCCGTATAATACTGTGCTTGTGCGTCCCACAATTCATAATATTTTCCAGTTTTATCTGCAACAAGTGTTTCGTGTGAACCATTCTGAATGATATTTCCAGAATCAAAAACAATAATATTGTCGCAGAAGCGGCAGGAGGCAAGGCGGTGGCTGATATAGACCGCAGTTTTGTCTCCTGCAAGTTCATTAAACTTGTGATATACTTCATATTCAGAAACCGGGTCAAGCGCAGCAGTCGGCTCATCCAGAACAATAAACGGTGCATCTTTGTAAAGTGCGCGTGCAAGCGCGATTTTCTGGGCTTCTCCGCCGGAAATCTCCACGCCGCTTTCATCGTAATCTTTATAAAGAAATGTATTTATTCCGGCAGGCATCGTGTCAAGACGATCTCCAAACCCTGCCCGGATCAAACACTGCAGAGCGCGTTCCGCGTCATATTCTTTTGCCGCGGCGACATTCTGTCCAACGGTGAAGGAAAAAAGCTGAAAGTCCTGAAATACAACAGAAAAGATCGACATATATTCGTTGTAGTCATATTTTTTAATATTTACACCATTTAACAAAATTTCTCCCTCTGTTGGGTCGTAAAGGCGGCAGAGCAATTTGATAAATGTTGTTTTTCCGCTTCCGTTCACGCCGACAACAGCAAGTTTTTCCCCGATTTTAAATTTCAGATTGACATGGCGCAGCCCGTAGGTTTCCATGTTCGGATAGCGGAAAGAGACATCCTTAAATTCAATATAATATTCCGTGTCCAGCCGTTTTTCTACTGTGAGCGTTCCCTGGTACATGGTGTTTGGAATATCAAAATAGGAAAAATACCGTCTTAAATAATAATTGTTGGAGAATGCCTGCTGTAATGTTTTGACAAGCTGAGAGATTGCGTTAAGCAGCATCATAGTACAGGCGACATATTTTGCGATTGAGCCGACGGAAACTGCGCCCTCGGATGCTGCTGTAATCAATATTATATAAACGCCAAATTTTAAAATATGATTGAGCAGAGCAAAAGGGATAGAAAGAGCCATACGCTTTGCATCCGATTTTAGATACATATTATTAAATTTTGCATTAAGATCGACCATACTATTAACAATTAGGTCGTCCATTGCATAAAGACGGATATCCATTCCAGTATTATAGTTATTTAAATATTCGGTAAACTTATGATCAAGTATATTGTCATTAACACATTTGCTGAAAAAATTCTGGTTTATTGCCTCCTGTTTTGCCGTGGTAAAGATTCCGCAGATTACAGTAATGATAATACCAGCGATGAAACCAAACTTTACAGGCAGCGGCACAGCGTCCAAAAAGAAAAAAGAAACTGTCATAGCAATGGAAGCTACAATATTTGTTCCTTGTGTAATCAAGTTTTGAAAGCTTTGGTATAAGTAAAAAAGATTATATCCTGTTCGGCTTTCCATCAGGTTGCGCTCCATCAAAGACGTTACATCATGACTTTCTGTACAGGAATACGCCATTGACATTTCTTTTTTAGAATACATCCATAATTCCTGCCAGCACATACTGTTCCAATTTATAAATTCTGCTATTTTCATCCATGTACACAGCAGATTAAGTAAAAAGACAAGTCCAACCGTCAGTACAACATACCATACAATAATAGAATAATTTGCTTTTTCAAAGATAACATCAAGCAGTTTCGCGGAAAAGTAAATCGGAATATAAGGAATTACAGATTCTAAAAATGCATGAAGGATAATATAGATTGTTCCTGAACAGTTGAGTTCGAAAAGGTATTTCACTCCTCGGCGAAAAATTGCAGAATGTTCTTTAAAGTTCATTTTATTTTCTTGTTTTTCCATAAGATTTTACAGCCTTTCTTTTATTTTCAGACATGCCCCAAAGAGATTAACCCATTAAATTCCAAGTGGATCTACAGTATTTTGATCGTCTGCTTTCCTTTTTTATATTGTATATAAGCGAATTTTGTAAATCATCTTGACCAGATTTACTCTTGATACCAGCAGCTTTGCAGTTCATATAACTTTGCATATTCGCCGCCGGATGCGATCAGGGAATCATGGGTTCCTTCCTCGGCAATCTGCCCGTTTTCAAGGTAGAGAATACGGTTGCAGAAACGTGTGGACGCCAGCCGATGAGAAATAAATAATGAACTTTTTCCCTTTGTCATTTCCTGATATTCCTTATAGATTGCACTTTCTGCAATTGGATCAAGCGCGGCGGTCGGCTCGTCAAGAATCAAAACAGGAGCATCTTTATATAATGCTCTTGCAAGCATTAGTTTTTGAAGTTCACCGCCGGACAGTTCAATTCCATTTTCGTTAACTTGCTTATCCAGTTTGGTATGAACGCCATCCGAGAGAGAATCCAATTTTTTTCCGAGTCCGGCGCGCCGGATACATAATTCTGCGCGTTTTAAATCCGTCTGAGATTCTTCTTTGCCTGAAACGATTTCTGCAAGGGAGAAGAAGGCGGCGTTGATTGTTTGAAATACCGGTGAGAACAACTTGTAGTAATCTTTTCGGAAAAATTTTTCTGACGATGTACCATTGATACGGATTTCACCGGAAGTTGGTTTGTACAGCCCGCATAAAAGTTTGACAAGAGTTGTTTTTCCAGCGCCATTCAGCCCGACAAGAGCCAGTTTTTCTCCTTGGTGTATCGTCAGACAAATATCGTGCAGTGTATCATGTTCCGCGCCGTCATACCGGAAACTTACATGGTCGAATATAATTTCCGGCGCGCTGCCCAGAAAATCGTCAGGGCTGGCTTCTCCCGTGCCGTCCTTGTCAAAATGTTCCAGATATTCTCTTAAATCGCAGAGTTTTAAGCTGGTTGCGCGGATATAATTCCACTGATTTAAGATATTTCCAATCCAGGCAGCAAAGGAAGAGATTGCAGCAAAATAGAGAACAAACTGGTCGATGGTGATTTTGCCTTCTAATGTCATAGAAATTAAAACTGCGTAAGCCGCGCCGTCCCGAATCAGAATAATAACAAGGTCTGCAAGACGAGAAGCATAATCGCGCCGGATTTTCTTTCGGTTCCACTTTGTGGCTTCATCAGAAAGTTCCTGATACATTTCGCTTAACCAGCTGGTCATGCTGTAAATTCGAATGTCTTTTGCTACAGAGAAATTCATGGTTTTTTCTTGAATATGCGCCCGTTTGTGGAAAAGATCCAGCCAGATTTTCCTGTGTGCATATTCCCAATTATGATATGCTTTTACGCAAAACCAGTTGACCATAGGAGCAAAAGTTAAAAGAACAAGCAGCCATGGACTGACAAATGAAATTACGGTTCCAAACAATATATAACAGATTATGCTCTGAATAAAACCCCATGTATGCCGCAGCATATCTCTGGTAGGCTGAACACCGTTCCAGAGTTCTGTGGCTTCTTGCGCACGGCCATAAAGATCACGCATTTCTTTTTTCTCGTAGGTCTGATAAAAGCAGCTGATGGATTTTCTGTTTAATTCATAAATAATCTGGCTTCGGTACGGCATCTCTTTTGCATCAAGAAGAAAGGTGATTGCTGTTTTTAAAATATTTGCGCAGAAAATAGTAAGCATTAAAATACCGACAGAAAATGCGGCGTGGGCAGTTCCTTTTTCTCCAACGACTTCTGACACGACAAGCGACGGCAGATAGATTTCTGCCCAGGAAAGCCAGACATTGACAGGAACACGGGTAAACTGCATAAAAAATGCCGTAGGCGCGTATTTTATTTGTTTTTTTGCTGCCCAGCAGATATTGCTCCACACAGAACAATAAGGTTTTTTTGGTTTTTCTTTTTTCATAGTAATCCTCCCTTTTTATAACGTGAAATTTGCTTTATATTTAAGCTGGCACATAGTTTGTGATAACATGGATTGAAAAGATACATGCTATTGATTTGCAGTTTTGTTTTTGCATACTTATTATGACACAGAAAGCGGGAAAAGGTGTAAATTGGGCATGAATTGTTTTGAGATGAGCATGAATTGCAGGAAAAGGTAGAAACACAGAAGAATATTGTATTAAGAATATTTCTTTTTGAAAAATTCCAAAAAAAATTACAACACGATGAAACTTTATATCTGTATAAACTGTCTAATGTATCGAAAGACATGGAAAAGTAATATTACACGAGTGTCTGGTAAACAGGAAAACTGACGAAAACCAGAAAGAAGGTGAAAAGATCTAGTCAACGGTACGATTTTTTGTTATAATAAACAATATTGCTTAAACATTTATATATTTTTATGAAAGGAGAACAGCGGCTTTTTATAACAGAAAAACAAGCTCCGCGAATAAAAATAATTATGAAATATATGACATTTAATTCTTCCTGTTCTTATGCGGGATTGGCAAATCTTTTATCTTTTTATCATATAGATACGGAGGATTGGCAGATCGCTGTTCAGATGCAGCTTCCTTATCTGTTTGCCGAAAAGAACGGGCAGTTTCTTTCAGGACCTATGCTTCAAGGAGGGGACTGGTTCAATCTTTATTTAAATCCGATTGGCTTTCGTTTTGTAGAATACCAGTTTGATAAAAAAGAAGTTTGTTCTTTTTTAAGCAGTCATATTCCTGCAATGCTGGGAATTCGAGTTTCCCCAGAAAGCAAGCATGCAGTTATTTTTACAGGACGGGAAAATGGAACGTATAAGTTTCTTAATAATAAGCGTCAAGATTCCATAGAACCAGATACGATTTGTTTGTCGGAGCAGAAACTTCTAAAACGATTGGATGAAAAAGTTACTGTTGGTACATTGTGCAGTATAGATCCTGTTCAAGTTGATCTTTTGTACTATCTAAAACAATCCGAAATTGTATTTCAGAATTTACGAAAAGCGATCTGTAATTTTTGCGGTCAAGAACAATCTCCGGCAAAGCTGCATGAAGCGTTAAATATTTTGTTCCGAGCAGTTCTTTTGGACGGCATATCAATGTTAGAATTGTTGAATGAGCAAGAAACTGCAAGTATGTTCCGAGATATTCAAAGCCAGCTTCTTGGTGTGATCAAGAAAAATAAATCTGCGCTTTTGAAAAAAGAGTTGGATATGGTAAAGTTTTATGCAGCTTTGGATCGATACAGTACTTTAATTGCAGAACATATAAATAAGAAAGAAAATTAACTTGATAAAAATAATAAAATAATATTTTGAATAATAAGATATAAAACATGGCAGATTTGTGTAAATACTCTGTTTTTCAGCGTCGCAGAAGATGATATCGAACAAAAAAACTGTCAATAAGAAATGCAATCCAGTTGATTTGGGGATAAAAACAGTTATATTACTTTTTATAACTGGTCTTTTGCTACATATATTTCTATATCAAAGGGATAAAAGGAAAAAAGATCAAAGAGAAAAAAAGGAAAAATTTTGATAAGATACCAGATATTCGGGTATCTGGCAGTTATGCCAGTACCCAAATATCAAGAAGCTGTAACAGATTTAAAGTTCTGGTAAGAAACTGCAATAGAAGTACTTATTTTGCATAAAAGATTATCATATTACAGCTTTTTTCCGGTGAGCTTCTCATAACCTTCTAAATAAATATTAATCGTTTTATCTACAATTTCTGTCGGCAGCGTCCAGTTATGTCCTTCATGCTGTTTCAACCAGTCTCTTGCAAGCTGCTTGTCAAAGGAAGGCTGGCTGTGTCCTGGCTCATAGCCGTCTGCAGGCCAAAAACGGGAACTGTCCGGCGTGAGCATCTCGTCTGCAAGGATAATATTGCCATCCTTGTCTAAGCCGAACTCAAATTTTGTATCTGCGATAATAATGCCTTTGCTCAATGCGTATTCTGCACATTTTTTGTACAGAGCAATGGTGTAGTCGCGGAGTTTGGAAGCGTACTCTTCACCCTTTCCCGGAAAGCGTTTTTCCAGATATTCCACACTTTGTTCATAAGAAATATTTTCGTCGTGGTCACCGATCTCTGCCTTTGTGGAAGGGGTGTAGATTGGTTCAGGAAGCTTGTCGGATTCTTTCAATCCTTCTGGAAGTTTGATTCCGCAGACTGTGCCGTTTTTTTTGTAGCTTTCCCAGCCGCTCCCTGTAATATAACCGCGCACAATGCATTCGACTGGAAGCATATTCAGTTTGCGGCACAGCATCGTATTGCCGTTAAACTTATCCTGCCTGAAAAATTCCGGCATATCGTTGACATCGACAGAAATCATATGATTTGGCACAATGTCTTTTGTCATATCAAACCAGAATTTGGACATCTGGGTTAAAACAGTTCCTTTCATGGATACTTCGTTGTTTAAAATTACATCAAAACAACTGATGCGGTCTGTGGCAACGATAACTAAACTATCGCCATTGTCATAAATTTCGCGTACTTTTCCCTTTTTCATTTCACCGATCTCAGTTTTGTTGAAAAGCTTAAAGTCCATTCGGTTTTCTCCTTTCAAGATGCCGTCAATGTTTGCGACCAGTTGCTCCATACGTTCAATCTTAGCCGTAAGCATAACGCGCTGCATTTTAAGTATACGATTTCTGTCAAGAACCGGATCTTCCATCATCAATTTGATTTCTTTTAAAGGAATATCAAATTCGCGGAAAAATAATATCTGCTGTAACTGTTCCAGTGCTGTATCGTCGTAAAGCCGATAGCCCGTTCCGCTTTTTCTGGCAGGTTTAAGCAAACCGATTTCATCATAATAGTGGAGCGTGCGCACGCTGACACCCGTTATTTTTGATACTTCCTTTACTGTTCTCATTACATCCAGACTCCCTGTTCCTGATACTACCATTATAAGCCATAACGTTCCGTGAAGGTCAATAGATTTTTGAAATTATTTTAAAAAATTTTATTTTGCAGGTTTTGCGGGAACAAGAAATTCCGTAGAAAAAGCACCGTACTCACTGTTGTATTTGCACCAGCCGCCGTGTTCCTCAATAATAGATTCTGCGCGGCTAAGCCCAAAACCATGAAAACCGGACTTATTTGTAGTAAAAATACTTCCTTTTTTCTTCTTTTTTTCTCCTGAGGAATTCAGCATAGAAAAATAGAGCATTGTTCCTTTCATGGAGATGTAAAGGCGGATAAAGCGTTTGTCTTTGGGGAGCAGGCGGCAGGATTCCACGGCATTATCCAGCAGATTACCCAGAATAATGCTTAATTCTACATCTGTTAAAGTAAGATGATCTGGAATACTTGCTTTGATTGTAATATCCGTTCCGATTTCTTTTGCCTGTGCGATTTTTGCGGAAAGAATAGCATCCGCAGATATATTGCCCGTCTTTATTGACGTATCTACATTTTTAAGATTTGAGTCCAGCTCGTCAATATAACTTAGAGCGCGGAAGTATTCTCCAGTTTCAATATAATCTTTCAGCACCTGCAAGTGATGGTGAAAGTCATGTTTGTAGCCGCGCATTTCATGATAGATGCCCTGAACTTCCCCCAAATGTTTTCTGGCTTGTTCCGTTTGAAGTTCTACAATTTTTAAAAAGGTTTTCTTTCTCATAAGCAGATTTATTTTCGTTATTTTTATAAGGTTAAACTTAAATTATCTAATTATTTTCAATAAATGCCCGGTTGATATCATCATATTTTCCACGGGCAAGCGGAAGACAGATCTCTGCATGGTCAAGCCAGACGGCGGTTCTGGATATACGAGTAATATGTTTTAGACAAACAAGATAGCTGCGATGCAGCCGGTAAAAGCTTTCTGAAAGTTTTGATTCAAAGGCAGATAAGCTTTCTTTTATCTTATATTCTCTCGTGGCAGTATGGATGGTAATATAATGTAAAAAGGCTTCCACATATAAAATATCCTGCTCAAAAATTTTGCAGGTTTCCCCATCGCAGGCAATAATAACGGACAGCGGTTCAACCACAAGTTTTCCTACAGCGCGGTCAAGCACCGTGCCAAGACGCTCCGGTGAGACAGGCTTTATAAGATAATGGAGTGCATCAACTTCGTATCCTTCGCTGCAAAATTCAAAATGCGAGGTGATAAATATAATTTCTGATGTATCGTTTTTTTTGCGTATAAGTTTTGCCAGGTCAAGCCCACTGATTTCTTTCATTTCTATATCAAGCAGCAAAATATGAAATATTTTATTCACATTGTACTCAAAAAGAAAATTTTCCGCAGATGAAAACTGGGACAATAAAACTTGATGATTGTTTTTTAAAGCCCAGTTAGAAACGATCTGACTTAATTTTTTTAGTTGTTCCGGCTCGTCGTCACAGATTGCAATATAAAGATTCATAAATTAACAGACCCCCAAAACCGTACTTCTGGGAAAAGTGCTGTCCTCCTGTTCTTTTATAAATATATTTTCGATCCGTTTACAAGGCTTTCAGTAGCTGCGCATAGATTTCGCGCTTGGATACTCCACGATCCGAAGCAACTGCTTTCATAGCTTCTTTTTGTGTCATTCCCTGCTGTAAATATCGATTAAAGTGTTCTGTAAGAGGTATTTCATTCCATTTTTCCTGCTGCTGTGCCTCCAAAGCTTTAATATCAACACCTTCAAGCACAAGCACACATTCGCCTTTTGGTTCTTCGGCACGGTAGAATTTGACCGCTTCGGAAAGTGTGGTCTGAAATACGGTTTCGTGTTTTTTTGTCAATTCTCTTAAAATAGTAAGCCTGCGGCTGCCAAGTTCCGTTTCCAGTTCTTCCAGCGTTCGAACAAGCCGGTGCGGAGCTTCGTACAGAATAATGGTTCGAGTTTCCAATTTTAGCTCTTTTAATATCTGTCTGCGCACTTTTTTATCTGTAGGGAGAAATGCCTCAAAACAAAATCTTCTTGTTGTCAGACCAGATAAAGTAAGCGCTGTCACTGCGGCGCAGGCACCGGGAAGAGAAGTGACAGGAACGCCCGCTTTATAAGCCATACGCACGATCTCTTCACCGGGGTCAGAAATTCCCGGAGTACCCGCGTCGGTAATAAGAGCGATGTTTTTTCCGGCAAGAAGCTGCTGCACAAGCTCGCGTCCCTTATCGTACTTATTGTATTCATGATAGCTTGTCATGGGGGTGTGTATATTAAAATGGTTTAAAAGTTTTATGCTGTTGCGCGTATCTTCCGCGGCAATCAGATCAACTTCGCCAAGCACGCGCACCGCACGGAAAGTCATATCCTCCAGATTTCCGATCGGCGTCGCGCACAGATATAAAGTTCCAGTCATATAAAATTGTTTGCCCCCTTATAATATCTTTGATGTTTTAAGTTCTGAGCTATAATTCACTCTGAGGGATAAACTGCTTTATATAGAAAAATCACATAATTTCCGAATTGACGGAACAAGGTATGTTAATATCCATAAATATCGCGGATCTCAGGTGAATATACTCCTGATTTTGTATAAATAATAAGCGGAGCTTCCACCTTTACCATTGGCTTTCCGCCTCGCGTACATTCAAACAGCACCATACTTGGTTCTTTATCGCTATAAGGATGTACAAATTTTATACGTTTTGGTTCAAGGCGGTATTTGGTCAGCACCTGTATAATTTCTGTCAAGCGGAAAGGGCGGTGAACCATATAGAATCTGCCGCCTGGTTTTAGCAGTTTAGCACTTGCCTGCACAACATCTTCCAGAGTACATTTTATTTCATGTCTGGCAATCGCCTTTGGCATGTCTGGATTTGCCAACCCATGTCCATAAGGCATATATGGAGGATTTGTGGTGACAACATCAAAGACAGATGCTCCAAATAGGGAGACAGCCTGTCTGATATCCCCTTCTACAATGCGAATGCGCTCTGAAAGTTTGTTGTATTCTACACTGCGGCGCGCCATATCCGCGCTTTCTGGCTGGATTTCCAAACCTGTAAAATGCTGTCCGCGGGTCTTTGCACTGAGAAGAATTGGTAAGATTCCTGTACCTGTGCCAAGGTCTATGGCAATTTCACATTCTTTCACAACAGCAAATCCAGAGAGAAGTACAGCGTCCATCCCAAAGCAAAATTTTTCAGGATTTTGTATAATTTTTAGACCACATCGTTCCAGATCATCCAGCCGTTCGCCAGCTTTTAATATTGCGTCGCACATTGATTTTTTCGTATCTTCCTTTCCGAAGTCTCAAAGAGTACCGAGCTTTTTCAGAACTGCCTTTTATTCCAAGTGTTTTCCTTCCTTTTTTTCCAGTGCTTCCAGCGCTTTTAATTCAGCGTCCATCGCTACTTTTTCCTTGCGCTTTTTCGGGCGGAATTTCAGATCGTCAACCTGATATTCACGGATTTCTTTTTCCTCATTTTCCAGAGTAACAATCACTTTAACCAGTTGTTTTAGCACACTGACGCTTGCTACTTCGCCTTTGAGTCCGTCGCTTGTCGTCACATAATCGCCGGCATTTGGCAGCTTGTTGTTTAAATATTCATAAGCTTCTTCCTCATTTTTTAGACAGCACATCAATCTGCCGCATACGCCCGAAATTTTAGCAGGATTTAAGGAAAGGTTTTGTTCTTTCGCCATCTTAATCGAAACTGGAGCAAAATCGGCAAGGTAGGTATGGCAGCACATTGGTCTGCCGCATATTCCAATTCCGCCAATAATTTTTGTCTCATCGCGCACGCCGATTTGACGCAGTTCAATTCTTGTTTTAAAAACAGACGCCAAATCTTTTACAAGTTCTCTAAAATCAATACGTCCGTCTGCGGTAAAGTAGAAAAGCACTTTATTATTATCAAATGTATATTCACAGTCGATCAGTTTCATTTCAAGACCATGTTTTTCAATTTTCTCAAGGCAGATTTTAAATGCTTCTTTTTCTTTCTCCTTATTGTGCTGCTGAATCACGTCGTCTTCCGGTGTCGCAAGCCGAAGGACTTCTTTGAGCGGCTGTACTACTTTTTCATCCTCCACTTCCCGGCAGCCGAGGACAACATGCCCGTATTCTACACCGCGTGCAGTTTCCACAATAACATGATCGCCCTGATTTATGTCAAACCCAGAGGGATTAAAATAATATATTTTTCCCGCCTGGCGGAATCTTACTCCGATAATTGTTGTCATGTAATTCGCCTTTCTGATCTATTTTAATCATTTTTTATTTTCTGTGGTCAGAATAAAAAATATAGAGAGTAAAAATATTTTATTTTGCCTGCAGAGCAAACAAAAACAGCTCGATTGCTGTATCGAAATTTACATTTGCGTTTAATCTTGCGCGCACGGTATTAAAGGATTCCATAATATCATTTAGAGCTTCGAAGCTCTTATATGCCGCCTGTTTTTGTATGGTAAATAATTCTTCTTTATATATAACCTGCGCTGTGTTTTTTGTTGCTTTAAACCGTAATACATCACTATACCACAAAAATAAAAGATCCAGATAATCATGTATTGCTGCTTTGTCTTCCGCGAGGTGTTTCAGGTAATCCATGATCTCATCCTTTTTCAGATTATCGATGTGTTTGACAAGCTGGATGACCTCGTCCTTACGTCTGGCAAAGTCTTCAGAAGAAGCATACTTGATTGCTTTTCCAAGATTTCCGCCGGAAAATGCTGCGGATAATTCCGCTTGGTAATCTGGAATATGGCAGTTGTCCATTAAATATTCTTTGATTTTGCCGTTGTCTACCGTTTTTAAGTCAAGCGTGATGCAGCGGGAGAGAATGGTAGGCAGCAAGGTATTGATATTGTTTGTCAGCAGCATAATAACCGCATACTCAGGAGGTTCTTCGATTGTTTTAAGCAGCGCGTTTTGCGCGGCTTCCGTTAATTTTTCTGCCTCGTCAATCAGATAGATTTTATAGCGGCTGCTGTATGGTTTCACTTGGATATCATTGTTGAGCTGGTTTCGAATATCATCGACGCCAATGGATGCTTTCCCGTGAAGCACGCGGATAATATCAGGGTGATTGCCGCTGGCTGCCTGTATGCATGACTTGCATTGACAGCATGGTTCGCCATCATGCTTTTCGCATTGCAGTGCAGCAGCAAAAATTCCGGCGACAAAATTTTTTCCAATTCCATCCTCGCCGCAGAAAATATAAGAAGAAGACACTTGATCTGTACGAACTGCTTCTTTTAAATGTTGTACAACTTGTTCCCTGCCGATTACATCTTTAAAAGTTTCCAAAACAATCCCCCACCTTTCCGTTTTATCTGAAAGCTTGTCCTTAATTTTATACTGATATATTGACAGAATATTTTATCTTGTCCATACCAGAAAAGTTTGTCTTTATATAAAATCTAAATTTTTTAGTTTTGTTCAACCGTTCAAAATCAAAAAAATCTCCAGTGCAGTTTTATGCAAAAATATCCAGCAATAGTCCCTGAATTTCATCGATTTTGCTTAGTATTTCAATTCCGTCTTTTTCTTCTGCGAGCAGCGCAGCCGCCAGTTCGTCAAGATTTTTGTCAACAAGCTTAATCATGCCATATACACGGTGCCGCCCCCGACGATCAAGGAAATTTTCCCGTGAGAATTTATGAGAACGGTTTACAATCTCATTCATAAAATCTTTAATCAGCTCACGGTAATGTTTCATATCTCTAATATCCATATGCTTCGAGAGCTTTTTCCCCTGCATGGTGATTTCTTCCATCATCAGGCTTAAACGCTGTCCAAGCTCTTGTTCTTCGATATGGCTGAGCAGAGTAAATTTAAAAGAATCATCAGATTCCTTTATAGGCGCTTTTTGATCTGTCTGGTTGATCTGTCCTGTTTGGGTTACTTTTATTTCCAAAACAATACCTCCCCCGTATATTGTGAGTCTGTATTCCGTCACAACACTACACATTATTTTAACATACCGTTTCATAAATTACAAGAAAACAGAAAGTTTTTGTACGTAAAATCATGTTTTTACATTATCAAAGAAGGAATTATACCTGTTAAAACAGCAACTTTTCTAAAAGATAAATAATTTACTTCAACAATCATCAAAATTTTATATGTTTTTACACAAATATCCATTCGATTGTGGTGGCAGTACAAACAGATTGTCATAACAAGAGCATTCGTTGTTTTCTTAAATTTTGTGCAAATATTATAAATTACGCAAATAAAATGGATTTTTTTTGTTTAGAATAAATTTTTTAATGGAATTTCCAAGATTCTTATGGTATAATATCGACAGATATTATACCAGCGCCGATTCGCGCTCGACCGAAGGAAGAGCATCGTCCTTAGCGAATCGAGAATAAATTCATTGGCGAATTATGCGATTGCTCTGCAAGAGCAATTCATCCCTCAGAGGGATCATAGCAATAAAGGAACTTTTGTTAAGAAGTGGAAGTTTGTTGTGCAGCGCAGAATCCTGCAAAGTAATAATTCTTTGTTCTATCAGATTGTTTATACCGTCAAGCGATATAACTGAAAGGTTGAGAATTTTGGATTTTTAGTCCGAAATTTGTGTTGCATATAACTCTCTTTAAATTGAGAGCCGCCGTTGGCAGCAGAATGCGAGGAAGCATGAAAAATTTGGGTAAGACAAATATTGAAGTTATTGGAGAGAACAGTCAGGAACTGCGTCTAAAGAAAATTGTACAAAAGTCAACTGTCGCGCTTATTTTAGGAGGGACTCTGCTGATCATTTCAATAGCGATAAATTTATATGTAACATTGATGCAAGAAGACCGATTGGAGACAAACCGCTTCTTAGAACAGTACCGTCTAGGCTCGAAAGCTCTTACTTATGCAGTGCAGGCTTATGCGGTAACTGGAGATAAAAAATATTATGATAATTACATGACAGAATTAAACGTGGATAAAAACAGAGATATCGCATGGGAAGGACTAGAGGGAAATAATATAACAAGAAAAGAATGGACGGAGATGGAAGACATTGCAAGATTGTCCAATGAACTGGTTCCGTTAGAAGAACTGGCAATGGAGGCAGTGGCGTCTGGAGATCAAGAACTTGCGATATCTTATGTATTTGGGGAAAGATATGAAAACGATGTTGAAGTTATCAGCAAAAAAACAGATCTCGTGATCAATCAGATTCAAGATAGGCTGGATTCGAGAAAAAATTTCATGATAAGCATACAGTCAGTGGTAGAAGTTTTGTTTTTATTATCTTTTCTTTATGTCATTCGTCAGATTATTGTATCAATTAGATTTTCAAGACAAGAGCTGCTTGTCCCTATTACCAAAGTATCTGAACATATTGTAGCCATTTCGGAGGGAAATCTTCACGCAGCGTTTGATATGCAGGAGGATGATAGTGAAGTTGGAAGAATGGTATCAGCCATTCAATTTATGAAGGATAATCTGGTTAAAATTATCGGTGAGATTACGGAAGTATTAGGACAGATGGGAGAAGGAAATTACAATATTGATATAAAACAGAATTATGTGGGTGAATTTGTAGTTATTAAAGATTCCTTTTATAAAATCAGTCATAAAATTCGGGATACTCTTCAAAGTCTTCGAGAAATGTCAACTCAGATTAAAGTAGGATCTCAGCAGTTGTCGGATGCGGCATCTAATTTGGCAGATGCGAGTACAGCTCAAGCAACAACAGTAAGCGATTTATCAGTACTGGCAGAAAATCTGTATGCAGATATGGACAAAAATTCCAGTGATGCCAGAGAATGCGTGGCAATTGCTTCTGAGGCAGGTCAAGTACTGCTGGTTGGAAATAAGAAAATGGAAGAGCTGAAAGAGGCGATCAGAGAAATCAATCAATGCTCTGAAAAGATTAAGACAATTATTCGTGTAATTGAGGATATTGCTTCTCAAACCAATTTACTTTCTTTGAATGCTGCGATTGAGGCAGCTCGTGCCGGAGACGCTGGACGCGGATTTGGAGTCGTAGCACAGCAGGTTAGAAATTTAGCGGATGAATCAGCGAAATCAGCGAAGGAAACAACAAAATTGATTGAAACAACAGTAGCAACTGTAGAAAAGGGCATAGCAATTGCAGAGGAAACCGCTAAAAACATTTCCGAAGTTATGGAAGGGGCGCAGACAGCAACTCAGAAAATGGGGCGAATTTCAGAATTGTTAGAGCAGAATGTACAATATATGAAGCAGATCGATGCAGATCTGGGCGAAATTCGAGAAGTGATTGATACAAATGCAGCTACCTCAGAAGAAACCGCAGCAATCAGCGAAGAACAAGCAGGTCAAGTAGAGATTATGGCAGATTTAATGAATAAATTTGTGATTTAAATAAAAATGTCTGCAAAATGTTATGCTATTACAAAAGTTAATTTAGATTGTAAAAAATAATATTATTATCAAAATGCTCAAGCAGGAAAATAACAGGTAATTGGGATTATTTTTCTGCTTGATTTTTTATATTACAGTCATTATTTTATAATAACTTTCAAAATTTTTATTACTGGAATGTATTTGAAAGATGGAGTTGATTCGTCAATCTGATAAAACAGGAAAAAGCATACCCTAAAGCAGTAAGAATTCTGTCAGATTTACCATAACTTCAACTGTTTTTTATTCTATAAAGTTATGAGATCTGAGAGATAACATTTGCCAGTTCTTGAAAACACTGTGTCAGATCTGCATTGATAAAATGCTTTTTTATTCCCGCAGCAGCAAGATTTTCTTCTGAGAAATCTTTGGAGTCTGCAAGAAATCTTCGGCATAATTCTGCGTATTTTGGTTCTTTTTGGGTTCTTTCTCTCTCAAGTGCGCGAAAAAGGCGCAGACCATCTTCCACTTCAATATAGAGAGGAACCACTTGTGTGACTCCAAAGTACTGAACCAGTTGAATATATCCATCTAATGTATCAATCATTAAATAGTGCTGATTTCCAGAAAGATTAATTTGACCATCATCAGCTGTGAAATAATGCCATAGACCATGAATTGTTTTGTATGCCCGATGTTCAATAACTTTATTTTCCTGTTGAAATTTCATCAGTTCAGTCTCTTCCACAAAGTGGTATTCCCGCCCCTGTGTTTCGCCAGAGCGGATCGGGCGCGTTGTGTAGGGAACCACCTGTTTTAACTGAAGCGTTTGGTCTGCAAGCAGCATCTGATATAGTGTATCTTTGCCGCTTGCGCTTTTTCCCATTAAAATAAAAATTTTCGACATAATATCCTCCCTGCAAACAGCGTTTTGTTGTTATTATACAACGATAAAGAAATCTTTTGCAATCAAAAAGCAATCAAGTTTTACAGCTATTGAAAAATTATGGAAGTTATGGTATTCTCTACTAGTAAACCATAAGTTAAAGTATAGGTAAGTTTATATGTTTGGTTTTCAAAGCCCTTGATTAATGCTTATATTTTAGCTGGTATACTTTTTAGAAAGGAAATATACTATGAGATTGCGAAACATCAGAGGTGCAAAGGAGGCGGTTGCCGAAAGTACTTTTGTCGTACATGACCCAGAAGCGAACCGTGGAAGATGGAATGAGTTTTTTGAAAATCATAATCCGCTTTATATCGAGATTGGCATGGGAAAAGGTCGGTTTGTCACAGAACTTGCAGGACGTTATCCAGAGATAAATTATATTGGTATTGAAAAATATGAAAGTGTGATGATACGGGCTATCGCAAAACGCAAAATGTTGACGGAGTGTAAAAATTTGTTTTTTTTATGCTGTGGCGCTGAGCATTTGAGCGAGGTGTTTGGGAAGGGTGAGATTGCGCGGATCTATCTGAATTTTTCCGACCCATGGCCGAAGGAACGACATGCAAGGCGGCGGCTGACTTCACAAGGATTTCTTGATATATACCGCGATTTACTGGCGGAAGACGGACGGATCGAATTTAAGACGGACAACAACCCTCTATTTGATTTTTCTTTGGAACAGGCAGAACAGGCCGGCTGGGAATTGTGCGAAGTCACGCGCGACCTTCATCACAGTGAGTACATGGATGGAAATGTTATGACAGAGTATGAAGAGCGATTTTCAGCGATTGGCAATCCAATATCCAGAATGGTTGCCTACCCGCCGAAGAGGTAAATTTGGAATTTCTATAAAGTATAAAAGCTTAAAATAAAAAGATAGTGAAACAACTTTTCTTCTATGGCATATAATAGACTAATATGCTGCATACTATGGGGGAAGTTTGATGGGTTATTGGAAGAGGCGTTTGGCGCAGGCGTTGAGTTCACGTCCAGCTTTAAATCGAAAGGCACTGAATATCAAACGTGGAATTGACGAAATAAGTTGTATGCTGGATGCAATGGGAGGACCGCCCAAAAAGCATCCAAAGAAAAAATAGCGTGGATTGAAAAAGGAAGGAGAATACGCATGAAGATTGTAAACGATGCAAATTTTAAAGAGGAAGTGCTGGATGCCTCGACTCCAGTATTGGTAGATTTTTATGCAGACTGGTGCGGACCATGCAAGGCAATGGGACCGATTGTTGAGAAGCTTGGGGAGGAACTTTCTGGAAGCGCGAAAGTAGTTAAAGTCAATGTGACAGATTCCCCGGAACTTTCGGACAAGTATAATGTGGAGTCCATCCCGACTTTTATTGTCTTTCAGAATGGCAGTCCGGTGAAACAGCGTATTGGGAGAATGTCAAAAGAGGAACTTGCAGGTCTTTTGCAGTAAAAAATGGAAACTGTAAGATTTTTAGACAGGTATTTACACTGCAAAAGGTTATAATTTTCTGAAAAGAGAAAATAGAAGGCTGCTGTAAAATCATTTTATTTTGCAGCAGCCTTGTTATTTAGAGCAGCAGATAATAAAATTTTTAAGTATTTTTAGCAACACAACAATTTATAATTTAAAGATTTTTTGACAGGACATGTTTGAAAATTGTATGAATTTTCTGTTATGCCAAAACAGAACCCGAGTCAGTTTTATTTTTATAAAATGTCTTTTTGTTTTTGTTTTGTACAATTTTTTTTTTCGAATGCAGTCTTAATTTTTTAACGTATGTCAAGCCGTTTCTTTTTTAATACGCTCTGTACTGCTTGATTTAACAAATACGCTACAACTGCCACAAGCGGAACGCCAAGGAACATTCCAATCACTCCGCCATAAGCGCCGCCGATTGTGATTCCAAAGATAACCCACAAAGGCGATAATCCGGTTGAATCGCCAAGAATTTTTGGTCCAAGTATCCATCCGTCAAATTGTTGAAGCACCAAAATCATAATGGCAAAAATAACAGCGTCAAGCGGTCGAATGCATAAATAGAGCAGTATCCCTGGCACTGCTCCAATAAACGGGCCAAAGTAAGGTATCATATTTGTTATTCCAACAATCACGCTGACTAACACTGCATAATCAAGCCGAAGAATCGAGAGTACCACAAAACAAATTAAGCCAATAATCAGGGAGTCCAGGGCTTTTCCACTGACAAATCCAGAAAAAATCTTACTGCATTCCTTCATAGTATTGCAGAAAACTTTTGCCTTCGAGGTAGGAAGAATGGAGTATACTGCCTGTGTTCCCATTTTAATCAATTTGCGTTTATCCGCAAGCATATAGATGGAAATTGCAATGGATAACAGGATATTGATAATCAGTTTAGCAACCGAAACGGTCATTCCAACAATTTTCGGAACTATATTTTTTGTTACATTTGTTACAGTACCAATCAGTTCCGGCCACATTTCTTCAATTTTATCTTCGATATATTGTAAATTTACTCCTGGAAAATACTGCTCTAACATCTCGGTATAGTGTTCCCGATTTTCATATAGTTTGGTCATTTCTGTTGAGACGTCAGACGCCACATTGACAATGCTGTTTGTAATCTGAGGGATTACATAGACAAGACCAATAATAATTATGCCGAGCGATAAAATATAGGTTGTCAGAATGGATAAGACAACGCGAAGCCTTGGCTTTTCCAAATGAAGTAATTTTTGAAATAACTGAACTTCCAGCCAGCATACAAGCGGGTTTAAAATAAAAGCGATCAGGAAAGCTGCAATAAATGGAGAAAGGATATTGGCAAGACCCTTAAACCATAGTTTTACATCACCAAAATTTGCAATCAAACAGATAAAAATGGATGCTGCAATAATCGTGACAAGAGCATAAATACATATTGTAAAATATTTGCGGTTGGATTCAAACTTATAATCGCTTTTTCCCTCGCTGCCGTTTAATTCCTCGATCAGTTCATGTTCTGTCACACAGTCAAATTCATCCGCCGCCTCTTCTTCGGAAAGCATACGAATCTCAATTGGACCATATTCTGGGGGAATTTTCTTTTTTCCAGGTAATTTTACTTTTGGAAGTTTTGCTTTTTCATGGGATTTTCGAATTTTCATAACAATTTCCTCCTGATATGAAAGTATTATAACTATTTAGATGACTGAATTCAATAGTATTTTTTATATCGGGAAAAGTGTAATTTTAAGCCGGAAAACCTTGATTTTTCAAGCAAAAATACCATAAAAATCCCACTCTTTGAAATATAAGGAAATTCTGAAGATTTCCTTAACATTATGTAATAAAAGGGAACTATGCGATAACATCTTCCCATGCACCAGATGAAATCAACATAAAACATTTTATCCGCATCATTTGGATCCATGCAGCGGACAATCAAAATTATTCCAACAAGAAAAATTTCTCCAGAATAATCGGACAATGCCTGAGTATATTGTGGTTGTTTTATTTGCCGTGTTGTCGTATTTGCAGATTGGTGAATGCAATTAATTCTGTTTTATCTGCATAGATTTCTGAACGAACAGATTTTGCAAAATCAATAAGACCTGAATTGAAATATACTCCCATAATATACCTTCTTTTTTTGTGCCGCGAGAGTACTCTGCAAAGTTTATTTCAGCTTACATCAATAAAATTTCATTGTCAAGCTGTACTTTATGTCCTGTCAAGTAAGTTCCAACTACAATATTTTTTTGTAATGTATTTCAGCCTTGAAAGAAACAGAGAAAATTTATATAATATAAGGATAAAGGAATACAGCAATTTACAAGCTTTTGAAACAGTTTTAACATAACAAGTATCAATAAAATAAATATTTATTTTTTAATATATTAAATAATGAATAATAATATTTTTATAAGAACAATTTTAAATTAGAAACTTGCAAACTGGTGTTTATAAGAATAAACGAAAATTAAAAACTTGTGAATCGCCAAAGGAATTAATTATGGACAAATTAGTATGTAGTTTATGTGGATGTGAGAGCAGTCAAAAGAGATTTAAATATAAAGATATCAATGAGCATTTTGAGAAAGCATATCAAATCTGGTGTCCGAGAAATTGCTGTAAAGAACAGTATAATCGAAATGTGCCGCAGGGATATGTCTGTAATTGGTGGGATGATTATGGCGGTTGGTACACAGTAGAAAAAAAGCCAAACGTCATTTCCATTGATGATGCAAGATCCATTCAAAAAGCAAAAATGTTGAGAGATATTGGATTACAAATACTACAGGGAAAGGAAAACATAAAATGAGTATAAAAGCAATTCTTTTTGATTTGGACGGAACATTGCTGCCAATGGATCAGGATTTATTTACAGAAGGTTATTTTCGGCTGCTGGCAGAAAAAATGGCACCCTATGGGTATGAACCTAAGAAACTAATTGATGCAATTTGGTGCGGAACCGCCGCGATGGTAAAGAATAATGGCAGCCGAAGCAACGAGGAAGCGTTCTGGGAAAAATTTATTGAAATTTATGGCGAGAAAGTAAGATACGATCAAGCACTGTTTGAAGAATTTTATTGCCATGAGTTTCAAAAAGCGAAAGAATTATGTAAATATCAACCACAATCTTCGAAAATAATTCAAAAAGTAAAAGAATTAGGGTTTCGGGCTGTATTGGCAACAAATCCTATTTTTCCGGCTGCAGCGACAAAAAGCAGAGTTCAGTGGGCAGGATTGGATTTGTCCGATTTTGAATGGTACACTGTGTATGAAAATATTGGATTTTGCAAGCCAAATCTTCATTACTACAAAGAAATTGCAGAACGGCTGAAATTAAGACCAGAAGAATGTTTGATGGTAGGAAACGATGTGACAGAAGATATGGCAGCAAAAGAGATTGGTATGGAAGTGTTTCTTTTGACGGATTGTCTGATCAACAGAGAATCAAAGGATATTCGCCAGTATCCTCACGGAAGTTTTGACGGGCTTTTACAATTTATAATGTCTGCGGCAGCAGAATCTCGGTTGTAAATGCTCCTTCCTCACTGTTGCGCGAAAGATAACCGCCATACCGCGCAACAATTTCATCAATTTTAACAAGCCCAAAACCATGCCCCGCTCCTTTGGTAGTTTTAAAGAGACCACCGTTCTTTTTTTGTTTTCCGACAGCAGTAAAATTTGTAAAGGACATATAAAGCTGCGTATTTTTCATATCCATATATACTCGGATCAAACGCTTGTCCTGCGGAAGCGCAAGGGAGGCTTCAATGGCATTATCAAAAAGATTTCCGATAATTACGCACAAATCAAGTTCGGAGATCGTCAGTGCGACTGGAATATCTGCATCTGCCTTAACAGGGATATTTTTTGCGTGAGCAAGAGAAATTTTGCTGTTGATAATAGCGTCCGTCATTTTATTCCCTGTTTTAATAACGGTATCTACAGTAGATAAATCTGTATCCAATTTTTCTAAATATTCGCAGATTGCAGCCCAGTCGCCAGCTGCAGCAAAAGCTTTCATCATCTGAATATGATTGCGGTAATCATGCCGCCAGCCCCGCATTTTCTTATACATATTTTCTACTTCTGCATAATGAGTTTCAATCAGTTCCTTCTGATATGCGGAAATATGTTTGTTTATTTGTTTTGAAAAAAAGGACATAGATTTTAACTGCCTTTCCATACATAAAATTTACTTCCATAGCCGTATCATACAGCCGCCGTCATCACAATGACAAAGCAGCCAATCATAATTTTTTGGGAAAATATAAAAATCTTCCATAAACATCGGATAATCTAACAGAACGGTTTTTATTTCCTGCAATCTTCCTTCGTATACCCAGCCGCCATCTACGATAAGATAATATAAGATGCAGGGATCTTTTTCAGGAATGAGAAGATCAATTTTATTAATGTATTCATCCCAATTTTTCCAGTTTGTTGAAATAAGTTCTGATTGATTTAAGTTGTCTCGAAAGCGAGTCCATAAATATGCAAGCTGAATGGTTGGATATTTTTGATAATTACAAAAAGAATAATATAATTTTCGAATTACTTTTTCATGATTATTTTTTGATGTTTCATGAAATTTTGTTCTGTCAATATGGCGCGTTTTTATTATAGCTTCAATTTCATTGCGCATTTCGTAACGTATACTGCGGCTTTCTGTATGATCGATCATAATTTAGCTTCTTTCAGAAAATATTTCTTTTTGCAAGTATTATACCATATCGTTCCGATATGGTTCCCTGCGGGGCATGCGCATGATTCGCAAAGGAAGATGTCCTCCCTTTGGTCGGACGCGAATCAGCGCGGTATAATATCGAAAGATATTATACCATATCGTTCCGATATGGTTCCCTGCGGGGCATGCACACGATTCGCCAAGGACGATGCTCTTCCTTCGGTCGAGCGCGAATCGGCGCGGTATAATATCGAAAGATATTATACCATATCGTTCCGATATGGTTCCCTGCGGGGCATGCACACGATTCGCCAAGGACGATGCTCTTCCTTCGGTCGAGCGCGAATCGGCGCGGTATAATATCGAAAGATATTATACCATATCGTTTTAAGATGCTCAAAGCAAAACTTTAAAAAAGTGTTGTGATAATTGACATTACATTACAAACTATGTAAAATAAAGCTGATAAACAGTACATAGAAAACGCAAGTTTATTTGGCAATTTACGAGAATCCAAATGCGGATTGCTCTATAAGAAGAAATATCCATTATATTTTAGATGATAAATTCCTTCGTGTGCAGAACACAACGGAATAAGAAATTGTCTTGATTACACTGGAAGATTTAGAGACCAGTACAGAGAAGTATCTGAATATATTAGAGAATAGAAAGGAATTTTCAAAAGATGCTGGTTGAAATAAAACAGGGAAAATCTATATTTTTCGCAGTTCTTGCCGCCGCTCTTTATGCGGTGAGTTCTCCGCTTTCAAAGCTGCTGCTTGAAAAACTTACGCCCACGATGCTTGCCGCTTTACTCTATCTTGGTGCTGGAACGGGCTTGGTTATTGTGGGAGCTATACAGAAAAAAACAAGCGCTGTTCAAAAAGAAAAACCATTGACAAAAAAGGAACTGCCCTATACCGTAGGTATGATTGTATTGGATATTCTGGCTCCGATTTCTCTGATGGCTGGTCTGACAATGACGACTGCTGCAAATGCTTCTCTGCTAAATAATTTTGAGATTGTTGCGACCAGCATAATTGCCTTATGTGTTTTTAAAGAAAAAATTTCGAAGCGTCTCTGGATTGGTATTCTGCTTGTAACCATTGCAAGCGTATTGCTTTCCATTGAAGATTTAAGCAGTTTTTCATTTTCTGTCGGATCGATTTTTGTGCTGTTGGCTTGTGTATTTTGGGGGCTTGAAAATAATTGTACTAAAAAACTTTCCTCTAAAAATCCTCTTGAAGTTGTGGTGATCAAAGGTTTTGGTTCAGGGATTGGTTCTTTTATGATCGCTGTAATAATCAAAGAATTTTCCTTTGATTTTTGGTATGTAATTTTTGCTTTGCTGCTTGGTTTTGTAGCCTATGGATTAAGTATTTTCTTTTATATTTATGCACAGAGATATCTTGGAGCGGCGAAAACAAGTGTTTACTATGCAATATCTCCGTTTATTGGAACTGCATTATCGCTGGTGATTTTTAGGGAAATACCTTCCGTATTATTTTTAATTGCTCTTGCTGTTATGATTGCAGGAACCTGCGTTGTATCAAAGGACAATCAAATGGAGTGAGAACTATAGCAAAATATTCGAACGGTTAGCGTGTATTTAAAAACGATAAATATTGTCAGAGCATGTCTGAAAACTTATTCCTGCGTTTTGCACGCCCTAGAAATATTGGATAAAAGCGCGGTTGAGCGGTTCATAACAGCCGCGTGGAAGCGGTATGGAGCATCCTCCTTCTAAAACAGCCTCTGTTTTGGTGATTTTTCGAATATAGCGCATATTTACAATATACGAGCGTCCTGTTCGAAAGAAACTTTCATCTAATTTTTTTTGCAGGGCGGAAAGCGTCATTTTTGCTGTTACTTCTTCGGATGCATGAATTGTAATATAATTGGAGCGCACTTCAATAAAACGGATTTCGTAGAGAGGAATCCGAACCATTCCATCCGGCAGATTAAGAAAAAGCGCAGCTTCATTTTTCTTCAGTTTTTCGCGCGCCCGGTCAAGAACAGAGAAAAGTTTTTCTTTGTGAACAGGTTTTAAAATATAATGCAGTGCTTCCACATCATAGCCGTCCGCAATATAGTCGTTATAACCTGTGATAAAAACAATCTGAATTTCACGGTTTGTCTGACGGATTTTTTTTGCAAGCTCCACGCCGTTCATTTGTTCCATCTCAATATCAAGCAGCAGAATATCATAATATTTATTATCTTCATAGTGAAAAAGAAAATTTTCTGCACACGAAAAACAATCTGTGAAAACTGTAATATTTGTTGTTTCAGCCCATAATTTTACAAGCGAAACAATATATTCTGAATCGGTTGGGTTGTCATCACAAACTGCAATTCGGTATTCCATCCTTGTTTCTCCTGCTTTCTTTTATTTTTTGACAATGAAAAAAATAGTTGGTTTTTATACGGGAAAGGTATGGGCGCGGCGGGTAAGTCAATAAATGCTCAGTAAAGTTAAAAAAGACGATTGATCAGACTGTCAAATCCCTGTATAACTAGAGACAAAACACCCCATTGCGAGCCGAATATCATCCAGAAAAGAATTACTTGTTCTGCCGCAGGATAATCGCCTTTCCAACAGAAATATATCACTAGAAAAGTTCCAGGAATCGCGGCAATTGTGGTAATTACAATACCAGTATATCCAAGGTATGTAAGTTTTCCCAGATCGCGCCGGTCGATATCTTTTTCACATTGAAAAGCCGTAAACAACCGCTGATAATATGTTCTTGCCGGAAATGCTTTTATAAATTTATGCCCGCCGCGGTAATTTCGGTACTCGCATCCGGCGGACAATAGCGTGTAATTACAAAAAACAGAAAAGATTATTTTAATAATAAGTAGAAGCATGATTTCTCACTTTCTGTTATCTTGGCTGCGAAAAGAAATCTGTTTTAAAAATTTCTAATAGAGTTTCAATGTATAATATACAATGTATGTTTATTTAATACAAGCATTTTGTTTTTGAAATTCTGTTTTTAAAATTTTTTGTTTATTGACAACTTGTTTGCTTGTTGATATATTGAAAGCAATTTAATAAAAATAACGTCATTTTACAAGTTTTTTAAGCTTGAAAATGGATGTAATGATAATTGAATGATATAAAAATTTATTTAATAATGGGAAGAGTGTATGTGTAAAATTGTAAAAGATTATCGCGATAATATGATATTGCGGCAGAGTTTTAATGAACTGGCAAAAAAGACGTTTGGTCTTGATTTTGAGGACTGGTATCAGAATGGTTTTTGGAGCGATTATTATAATCCGTATTCGATTGTAGAAGATCATAGAGTAATTGCAAATGTATCTGTAAATAAAACAGATATGATTTTAAGTGGAACCAAATCAGCAGACGAAAGAACGTTAAAACATTTTTTGCAGCTTGGAACAGTAATGACAGAAGAGTCATGCCGAAATCGGGGGTATATTCGGATTTTGATGGAGGAAATTGAAAAAGACTACGCGAAACAGGATGGAATTTATCTTTTTGCCAATGACAGCGTGCTTAAATTCTATCCAAAATTCGGTTTTGATAAGGCTTTGGAGTATCAGTATTCCAAAGAAATTTCCAATACTGGAGAATGCCAGTTTGACAAAATTTCAATGAACTGCCATAGAGATTGGAAGAAACTGTTGGATGCGATGGAACATAATGTTTTTCAGTGCCGTTTTTCTATGGCAGGCAACAAAGGGCTTATTATGTTTTATGTGACAAAGTTTATGCAGGAATGCGTTTATTATAATACAGAAAGTGACACATATCTTATCGCGGAAATGGATGGAGAAACTATTTTTCTGCACAATATATTTTCCAGTACTCTGAAAAGTTTAAGCGATGTAACTGTACTTTTGGGAAAAGAAATCAAAAAGGTGACGCTTGGTTTTGTTCCAATGGAAACGGATGGTTACACGCCGTTGGAATATTATGAGGACGACTGCACTTTTTTTGTCAAAGGCAACAGTATGGATATTTTTCATAAGGAAAAATTGAGAATTCCGTCGTTGTCACACGCTTGACAAAGTTCTTTTGTACCCTTTTACAATCCGCTCGTTTACATCCATTCGGAATTCATTAATTTTTTTGTAATCCGGGGTTTCCGGCAGCGATGTATTGTCCGCGGCATACTTTAGCCGTTTTTCGTATTCATTTAACAAGTCGTAAAATGCGGAAATAGGCTGGCGGTTTTGATCCAGCCATTCCCCGTTTCGGATTCCCATCAGCAGCTGATGTTCTGCCGCGCGGTAAGTGATAATTTCCTCTTTTTCTAAAAGATCAATACACATGATATAAAGACGGATTAAATGCGCCATATGTTTGCCAAGTTGATCGTGGCTGATGGCGCGTTCGTTTCTCCTGCCGATTTTATTGTAGCTGCTTACAATCGCCTTCATCTCGTTCCACATTCCAGCCCAGTCCCGCAGCGGGTAATGATTTAAATGAACATCCATAAAGATTTCGCTGTTGTAATCTTCCTGCGCAGACACGTCAATATATAAGTTGATATCGCTGTCCTCATGCGGAAAATATCTGTTTTTAAAATCGTATTTTGCATTTTGGATGCTTTTTAAAATATATTCTTCTCTGTGCGTCTGGCTGGTTTGTCTTGCAGATTTGTTTTCCATTCTGCGAAGCTGCTGTGAGCTGTAGCCTCCAAAGGTATGAATGCAGATTTTGGAGAGAAATATTTTCCGGTTATCCAACAGTTCTTTTCCAATATCCGACAGATAAAAGTAATGTTCTGGCTTACAGCCTAAAAGTTCAATTGTGTTTGGATTGTTTGATGTAAGCAGCGGAATTATTTTGTTAAACGAATAGATTGTTGTATCTGTTGCGGTATCTGTCACCTGCTCAAAATCTGTACCAAGCAGAATTTCCTCTTTTGGATTTTGTGCAATTCCGCGCACGTCCAAATCTGAAGTTTCCTGTTCCATACCATAGGCGTGACTTCCTCCAAGTGTAAGCAGTATCATCTGACTGCCGAGGTTTTTATTATCCCTTAAGAAGTGGTATGGTTTTGTCTTTAACATCTGTTTGATTTGTTCTATTTTCATAATATTATTTTTTCCCTTTTTCGATTTTTTTACTGTTGTCTCCAAAGAATTTTACATTATTTTGTAAAATGATTTGTATCTGATTTTTATAACTTTTCTGTTGGTCTGTAACATAGACGAAAATACTTTTTATAAACAATCGGACTTATATAAAATTTAATAACTGTATGGTAATATAACTTTATCACTGTTTTTGCCAAGTGTCAAAAACATTTTATGTTTTGTGCCGCCTGTGTTTCTACGTTTATCCCCCAAAAAAGATAGTTCGTCCCCAAAAAGAAAAAAAACGAATTTTGTAGTATAATACATAAAAGTAACTATTTAAAAACATGATTTGTATTTTTGACAAGCGAAAATAATGATTTGTATCATGTATTCGGTACGATTTTTTACAGGATACAGGAAAGGGGCAGTTGTGAAATCGGAAAAAAAACAAAAACCAAAATATAATATGTGGCAGAATACTGTATATTATATTTCGTTTGCATGGAAAGAAAAAGAAAAAAAGGTAATTTTTTTAAGTTTGATTTTTGCATGTTTTGTTATACTTAACAATCTTGTAAATCTTCTGGTATCGCCAGCCATTTTATCTGTTGTTGAGAAAAGGGAGCCAATGTCAAAATTGATTGTTACCATTTTAGGCTTTACTGGGACGCTTATATTTTGTTCCGCAGGTCTGTCTTATATTGGCACGAATCTGCCTTATGGAAGAATCAGTGTACGCATGGCAGTTCTGAAACATTTAAATCAAAAGACATTGACAACATCCTACCCAAATGTAAACAATGATGCGTTTATTAAACTTGTTGCGAAGTGCAAGACAATCACCAGCGACAATGATAAAGCAACGGAGGCAATCTGGGGAACTTTGACAATATTGCTGCACGATGGAATATGCTTTATTATTTATCTGTTTCTTTTATCGTCCATAAGTCCTCTGATGCTTTTTGTGGTTTTGGCGACGACAAGTGTAGGTTATTTTGTAAGCAGATATGTAAATGGCTATGAGTATCGGCATCGGGATGAACTTGCAGGTTATGAAAAACGGATGTGGTACATCAGCAACAGGGCAGGAAATTACAGCACGGCAAAAGATATCCGTATTTTTGGCATAAGGTCATGGCTCGCAGAGTTGGGAGAACAGGCAGTCGGAGCTTATACAGCGTTTTGGAAGCGCGCGGAAGGAGTCTATATCTGGGCGAGAATTACAGATCTTATCCTTACTTTTTTAAGAAATGGAATCGCCTATTTTTATCTGATACGGCTTGTGATTGCGGGGGAGCTGACAACAGCAGAGTTTTTACTATATTTTTCTGCCGTGGGAGGTTTTACGGTGTGGGTGTGCGGTATTTTGAGAAGTTTTGCCGAGCTGCATCGGCACAGCCTTGATCTTTCAACGGTGCGGGAATGTCTGGAGTATCCAGAACTGTTTCAGTTTGAAAATGGAGAAAAAGAAGAAAGTACAGATATGACATACAGTGATAAAAATAATCTTTCTGCATTGTATGAAATCCGTCTGGAAAATGTGTCGTTCCGCTATCCAGGTTCAGAAAAGGATGTTTTATCAGGGATCAATCTCACGCTGCATCCGGGGGAGAAACTTGCTGTTGTAGGTGTAAATGGCGCGGGAAAAACAACGCTTGTCCGGTTGATCTGCGGGCTGTACGATCCGACAGAAGGACGGGTGCTTTTGAACGGAAAGGATATCCGCAGTTATAACCGAAGAGATTACTATAAATTATTTTCAGCAGTATTTCAAAATTTTAGTATTCTGGCAGGTACTATTGCCGTCAACGTCGCTCAGACAGAGGATGAGATTGATCTTGACCGGGTGAAAAAGTGTCTAGATGAAGCGGGTCTAAAACAAAAGATTGAATCGTTTCGCGATCAGTATAATACGCTTTTGAATCGTGAAGTGTACGAGGAGGCAGTGGAACTTTCGGGCGGTGAACTGTAGCGGCTGATGTTAGCAAGAGCGCTGTATAAAAATTCGCCGATTGTTGTGCTGGATGAGCCGACTGCGGCGCTTGACCCTATTGCGGAGGCAGAAATTTATGAAAAATTTAATGAAATTGTGGAAGATAAAACTGCGATCTATATCAGCCACAGGCTTTCTTCCTGCCGGTTCTGCGATAATATTGTAGTTTTCGACCAGGGAAAAATTGTGCAGCAGGGCAGTCATGATGAGCTTGTCGCAGATCAGAATGGGAAATATTATGAGTTATGGCATGCTCAGGCACAATATTATATATAGAAATTTCTTTCAAAATTAAGGAATAAAAACTTATTTTATAAATTAAGAAATCATAATGTTATCCAGCGCAAAGGCAGACCACAGCAGGTCTGCCTTTTGAAGATCAAACGCCGAAAATGTATCCTTGCAATTTTCCTTGTTTATCCTTATAATAAGCAGAAGGGTACAAAAGCAAAAATTCCTGAACAAAAAGCAGGATTGTTTTTGCATAAAAGGATTTTTGGCGTTGTTCTGTTTTTTTGATGGCGCTGTGTGTCGTCAAAACGCACAATTTTTAATTTAGGGGGCATTATGAGTATTTCTGCAAACAAAAAACAGAAATGGATCAATGAGCTTCGGCGAGCATTTTTCATTGTGTTCGGAAACTTGGTATATGCGATGATTGTCAGTTTATTTTTGCTGCCGTCCGGCTTGATGACAAGCGGCACAACAGGAATTGCGCTGGTAGTAAACCATCTGACCGGTTTTTCAATTTCGATGTTTGTGCTTATTTTTAACGTTATTATGCTGCTGATTGGCTGGTGGCTGCTTGGCAGAACCTTTGCGGTGACAACCGTTGCCAGTACACTGATTTATCCGGTTGCACTTGAAATTTGCAGGCGTATTGTCGGTGATCTTGTAATTACGGACAATAAACTGCTCAGCACAATTTACGTCGGAGTTGGAGTCGGTGTAGCTTTGGGATTGGTTTTGCGCAGCGGCGCGTCAACCGGCGGTATGGATGTGCCGCCGCTTGTGTTGAATCGTTTTTTTCGAGTGCCAGTATCTGTAAGTCTGTATCTGTTTGATTTTTGTATTATGCTTGCTCAGGCATTTTATAATCCAATTGAAAATGTATTGTATGGAATTTTATTGATTCTTTTAACTTCGATTGCTCTTGATAAAGTAATGCTTATGGGAACAACGCGGACAGAAGTAAAAATTATCAGCCGCCATACACGGGAAATTTGTGATGCAATTCTGACAAAACTTGACCGCGGCGTGACAATATTAAACGGGGAAGGCGGTTATCTTCACAAGGAAGCGCAGGTTGTATTCAGCGTTGTATCAAACCGCGAGCTTCCGCAGATTGAAAAGATTGTGCGCGGAATAGACCCGGAAAGTTTTATGGTTGTCAGCCGTGTCAGCGAAGTTTGGGGACGGGGATTTTCGATCAGTAAAAAGTATGTGCAGGATGAAAACAAAGGCGGAGTATGATCGCAAAACTTGTGGAGAATTTGTTGTCATAGCGTTACAGATTTATATAGAACGAATGTCAAGTTCGGCTCGCGCACCTGCGCAAAAAACACTTTGGAATGGGAGATTTTTATGAAAAAGTATGCAGTGATTACAGGGGCAAGTTCCGGGATTGGAAAAGAATTTGCAAAGCGGCTTTCGGCGCGCGGCTATGCGCTTGTGCTTGTGGCAAGACGCGAGGAGCGATTAAAAGAGTTAGCGAAAAGATTAAAGACAGAATGTGAAATTGTCACAGCAGACCTGACGCAGAAAACAGAGTGCGAAAGACTTTGCGCGCTGCTGGAAGATAAGAAAGTTGAGGTATTGATCAATAATGCAGGGTTTGGGGAATGCGGTCAATTTTTAAAGACAGAGGAAAACAAAGAACTTGATATGATACGGCTTAACATTGCTGCTCTGCACCTGCTTACCAAACGTATGGTGCAGCGGTTTCAAAAGCAGGGCAGAGGCTGGCTGCTCAATGTGGCATCCTCGGCAGGGCTGCTTCCAGCAGGACCTTATATGGCGACATACTATGCGACAAAAGCTTATGTGACAAGCCTGACGCGCGCAGTAGTCGCGGAACTTGCAGAGAAGAAAAGCCCTGTTTATATCGGTTGTCTATGCCCTGGACCAGTGAATACAGAGTTTAATACAGTTGCGAATGTGGAGTTTGCGCTTCGCGGTATTCGACCAGGCTATTGTGCTGGCTACGCGCTTCACCTTATGTTTGAAAAACGAAAAACAGTGATTGTGCCAACACTTACCATGAAACTTGCTGTTGTTTTTGGAAGGTTTTTGCCGCCGAAAGCAGTAATATTTCTTGCAGGAAAACAGCAGAAAAAGAAATTGTGTTAATTTTTGGGATGGACTGCGCGCTAAGAAAATTCAGTGCAGAGAATCTTTCTGCAAAGCAAAAAATAAAACTACTTTATGAAAATACAGAAAAACAATATTGATTTTACAATGTAAAAAATAGCTGTTACCGCAGAACATTCACCGTGCAGGCTGGATGTTCTGCGGTGTTTGCGCGTGCAGACGGCAGAAATAAATTTTCAGACACACCCTAGTTACACACATACTTCAGAATGGAGATTATTATGAAACTTGGAAGACAGTGGGAACGGCGTTTTGAGATTTGGGATGAAGCATTTGAATCAAATATTTATAAAAAAATTGAAAGCGTAGATTTGGAAGGCTTTACGACGATGGAGTATCTGACGTGGAAAGAAGCGCAGAAAATGCGCTTTCGGAAATTTCCCGTGGGAACGTGCTGGGGGGCAAAATGGGAGTATGGCTGGTTCCGCACGAAAATTCGATTGTGGGATGAGAGAACGGCAGGAAAGAGGCTTGTGCTTCATCTGGGAGCAGGTTCAGAAATGCTGGTGTTTGTCAATCGAAAAGAGGCTGGTTCCATCGATGCAAAACATAAGTTTGTGGAACTTACTCCAAGCCATAATCTGGCGCAAGTGTATGAAGTTTATGCAGAAGTTTATGCGGGACATGGACCGAGAAAAGAAAGCGGCGGTATTTTTCCGCGCGATGCAGTACCTGTACCGGAGCCGCCAGAACAGCAGTGCGTAGTAAAAGAAAGTCATTATGGGATATTTGACGAAGATTATTACCGTGTTTATGTGGATTATCATACACTTTACGGACTGTGGAAAGCGCTTCCAGAAAGCAGCCCGCGCTGTATAAAGATTGGGCAGGCATTGCAGGAATTTACCTGTACAGCAGATTTTGAGGCGGAGGAGCAAGCGCGGAAAGAAAGTGTTCTGCGGGCGCATAAACTGTTAAAACCTCTTCTGGAAAAAAAGAACAGTGATACGGCAGCAGAGTATACAATATTTGGACAGTCTCATCTCGATTTGGTGTGGCTGTGGACATGGCAGGAAACAAAACGAAAATGTGCGAGAACTTACGCCAATCAGATCGCTTTGATGGAGCGATATCCAGATTATCGTTTTCTGCTCTGTGAACCTCCGATTTTAGAACATTTAAAAGAGCATTATCCAAAACTGTATTACTTAGTCAAAGAAAAAGTTGCTGCTGGCCGTATGATTCCAGAAGGTGCAGTCTATGTTGAATGCGATACTAATATGGCTGGAAGTGAGAGTCTTGTCAGACAGTTTATTGTCGGAAAACGATGGTTTTTGCAAGAATTTGGAGTGGATTCGAAACTTGCATGGCTGCCGGATACCTTTGGATTTTCCGCCGCGCTTCCGCAGATTATGGCTGGATGCAGAGTTCCTTATTTTGCCACGCAGAAACTTTTGCGCTGTGATCCAGAATGCGAGCAATTTCCATATAATATTTTTTGGTGGGAGGGAATTGACGGCACGAAAGTACTGTCGCATATTTATAAGGAATGCAACGCTAATTTTGAGCCGGAAGTTTTGGTACGGCGGTGGGAGGAGGATCGAAACCAGCGCCAGGAAATTGATGGTATGATGTTTCCGTTTGGATATGGGGACGGAGGCGGAGGTCCTACAGAACAGATGGTGGATACAGCGTTAAGGTGCCGTGATTTAGAGGGGCTGCCAAGGTGCAGAATGGAATCTCCAACAGCGTTTTTTGAGCGGCTTTCTGCAAAAGATATAAAAAATACTTATTATGGAGAACTGTATCTTGCATGGCATCGCGGAACTTACACCGCGCAGGCGAAAATAAAAAAAGGAGTTCGCAGGGCGGAATATGCGTTGCGGGAAGCAGAATATCTTGCGGGGCTTTTGCGGCTTACAGGCAAACATTACAGCGCGCAGACAGCAAGTACATATAAAAAAGAAGATAATACCGTTTATAACTTGCCGGAAGATGAGAAATCGTTGATGGAGAAAATAGATGCTCTGTGGCGCAAGCTGTTATTTCAGGAATTTCATGATATTCTTCCAGGAAGTTCGATCCAGAGGGCGAACAAAGAAGCAGTCGAAGCTTTAGAGCAGGTAGAACATGAGAGCAGACAACTGGCAGAAGCACTTTTATATATTTTAGCGGAAGGGGAAGCGGTGTTTAATTCTTTAAGCTGGGAGCGCGCGTATCGAAAAATGACGCTGCCTTCCTGCGGGTATATGAAAACAGCCGGTGAAATACCGGAGATTTTGCAGCCTGTAGAACAGTCGGCAAAAAAAACAATTTGTGCTGCGGGTGTGCCTTCACGAAAAGGCGGTCTTATCATACAAAATAATTTTTATCATGCGGAAGTAGATTGTTTTGGTCGGATTGTTCATCTGACAGATCAGAACAGCGGTTATGAGTATGCAAAGGAAGCCTTAAATGATTGGAAACTTTACCGCGATGTCAATGTGGACTATGATGCGTGGGAACTGGGAAGAATGTATGAAAGAATGGAAGAAGAGCTTGCAGGTGCAACAGAGATTCATGTAAAACAATCGGAAGAAGAAGTGCAGGTAGAAATTTCCCGCAAGGAAGCAAATTTTACATCGCATCAGGTGATACATTTTTTTGCGGACACACCGAGAATTGATTTTGAAACAACAATGGATTGGCGCGAGCGACATAAAATATTGAAGGTGGATTTTCCTACTGCGGTTTATACAAAGGAGGTGTTGGAAGAAATTCAATTTGGTTATCTGAAACGTCCGACACACAGATCCAGACAGTATGAAAAGGATTTGTATGAAACATGTCATCATAAGTATGCCGTTCTTACCGATGGGGAAAATGGTTTTGCTGTGTTAAATAATTGTAAATATGGTATTTCTGCGCAGGACAGCAGGCTTTCTCTGACCCTTCTGCGCTCGCCGGTACTGCCGGATATGAATGCGGATCAGGGAGAACATACATTCGGTTATTCCATTTTATTGTTTCACGGTCCATTTACGGAAAGCAGAGTTTTGGAAGAAGCTTACGAGCGCAATATCGAAGTTACAGATATCAGCTCCGGGAACAAAGCAGTGCAGACAGTTTCTTTTTTCCGGCTTGAAGGCGGTCATGCTGTGATTGAAACATTAAAACCAGCTTACGACGAGGAGAATGGTATTGTGCTGCGAATGTACGAGGCGAAAGGCTGCGCCGGGTATACAAAACTTATCTTGCCGCCGCAAGTAAAACATGCTTACGTCTGCAATATGCTGGAGGAAAAGGAAAGCGGAAAAAAACTGGAAATTGCGGATAATGCAATTAAGCTGTATTTCCGCCCATTTGAGATAAAGACTGTTTTGCTTGAAACTTGCACCGAAGAATAAACGGTATACCGCGATCAATGATATGAAAAATTTCTGTGCAGCTGCGCTGGACGGTTTTAACCGCCCGGCGCACGAGCAGGGCAAAAGAAACCTTCCCCGCTCGATTCTATAAAACAAGGGATCGTGTTTTTGATAAAAATTTACAAGGCTCCTTCTGCAGCTGAAAACTTGCGGAAGACGAAAGGATTTTATTTATGAAAATTATTATCGGACTTGGAAATCCGACAAGAGAGTATGAGGCGACAAGACATAATATCGGTTTTGACGCGGTGACAAGATTATGCGACGATTACAATATACGAATGGATACCAGGCAGCATAAAGCACTGTGTGGGAAAGGGTATATTGGAGGAGAAAAAGTTTTGCTTGTACAGCCGCAGACCTATATGAACCTGAGCGGAGAAAGCGTGCGGTCAGCCGCAGACTTTTATAAAGTGGAGGCGGAGGATCTTATTGTGCTGTGCGATGATATCAATTTGGAAGTTGGTCAGCTGCGCGTGCGTCCAAAGGGGAGCGCAGGAGGACACAATGGTCTGAAGAATATTATTTTGCATCTTGGTACTCAGGAATTTACGCGCATTCGTATCGGGGTCGGTGAAAAACCGGAAGGATGGGATTTGGCGGATTATGTACTTGGGCGTTTTACAAAAGAGGAGAACGAAATATTGCGTGAAACGCTTGGCAGAGTGTCAAAAGCATGTGAAAAGATTATTGTGGAAGGGGTAGATTCGGCGATGAACGAGTTTAACCGAAAGAAAGTACAATAGTTAAAGTATTTTTAATAATCATTTCCCAGCTCTATGTTTAAAGAATTTGGCAAAAGCATAAAATTAAGAATACGGAATGGATTCTTGCAGTTTGTATAAAGATTTCGACAAGTGCATAGAATCAGCAAAACGAAAGATTTTGGATTATAATATTTTGGCAGAAGGATGGAGGCAAGTATGCAGACATTTTACCAACCACTGTACGGCTATGAAGAATTTAAGGCATTGCAGGAAGCGATTCAGAAAAAAAAGCTGCCTGTGCAGGTGGCAGGATGTATCGATTCACAAAAGTGCCATTTGATGTGCGCGGCAGCCCAGGGAATTCCAAATCGATTGATTATTACGCACAATGAACTGCGTGCAAAAGAAATTTATGAGGATTGCAGGCTGTATGGTCGTGAGGTTTATTTGTATCCAGCGAAAGATATTATCTTTTTTTCGGCAGATATCCATGGGAATGCCATTATAAAAGAACGTTTGAAAATTCTGCGCAGAATAATGGAAAAAGAGCCAGTTACAGTGGTTACCACAATCGACGGTGGCATGGATAAAGTGCTGCCGTTAAATTATCTGTGGGAAAACTGCATACAGATCAAAAACAGCGGAGTGCTTGATCTTGAACTTCTGCAAAAACAGCTTGTCAAACTTGGCTATAAACATCAGACGCAAGTTGAGGGTGCAGGGGAGTTTGCTGTGCGCGGCGGGATTATTGATATTTTTCCCTTGACGGACGAAGTTCCGGTGCGTATTGAATTGTGGGGAGATGAAGTAGACTCTATACGTTCGTTTGATGCGGCAAGCCAGCGCTCTATTGAAAATCTTGAAGAAATCCGACTTTATCCGGCGTCGGAGTTTGTTTTGGATGAAGAGACAAAAAAGAAGGGACTTGCGGCGATTGATAAAGAACTTCAGGAATTTACAAACAATCTGCGCAGGAATATGAAAACGGAAGAAGCAGCGCGTATTCGAAATACGGTGGAAGAATTTAAAGAGAATCTTTCGTACTGTCAGGGAAGCGTTGGACTGGACAGTTATGTTAATTATTTTTTCGACCATACAGTTTCTTTTTTTGATTATTTTTCCGGTGACGATGCTGTAATTTATTTGGATGAACCAGCAAGAATTATAGAAAAAGGGGAGGCGGTGATCACAGAATTTTCTGAGAGTATGTCCAGCCGACTGGAAAAAGGCTATATTCTTCCAGGGCATACCGATGTGATTTTTGACTATAAGGAGCTGCTGGCTGGCGTGATGAATGCAAATGCAGTTTTGCTTACTATGCTGGAGCAGCGGATTGACAAACTTTTGGTGAAAAACCGTTTTAGTTTAACGGTAAAGTCAGTAAACCCGTACAATAATAATTTCGAACTTCTTGTAAAAGATTTAAAGGCATGGAAAAAAAGCGGCTACCGTGTAATTCTTTTATCTGGTTCAAGAACGCGCGCCGAGAGGCTTGCCGAGGATTTGCGCGACAGCGGACTCACCGCGTTTTTCAGCGACGATAGAAACAGGCTTGTGCAGAACGGGGAAATTTTGGTAACGCAGGGGAATACGCACCGGGGATTTGAATATCCGCTTGTGAAATTTGTCGTAATTTCGGAGGGGGATATTTTTGGCGCGGCAAAAAAAACAAAGCGAAAAAAGCTTAAGGCTTATGAAGGAAGCAAGATTTCTGATTTTTCCGACCTGAATATCGGAGATTATGTTGTACATGAAAATCATGGGCTTGGAATCTACCGTGGAATTGAGAAAATTACTGTGGATAAAGTGACAAAAGATTATATTAAAATCGAGTATGCAGCTGGGGGAGCACTTTATATTTTGGCGACTGGGCTTGATGTGATCCAGAAGTATGCCAGTGCAAACACGCGCAAGCCAAAGCTGAATAAGCTGAATTCCATAGAATGGAAAACAACAAAAGCAAAGGCGCGCAGCGCAGTGAAAAATATTGCGGCGGAACTTGTGGAATTGTATGCATTGCGGCAGTCAAGGAAAGGGTTTCCTTTTTCTGTGGATGATACATGGCAGCGGGAGTTTGAAGAATTATTTCCTTATGAAGAGACAGACGACCAGATTCGCGCGATTGAAGAAACAAAGCGGGATATGGAAAGCACGCGGATTATGGATCGGCTTGTCTGCGGAGACGTCGGTTATGGAAAAACAGAAATTGCGATCCGCGCTGCTTTTAAAGCAGTGCTTGATAAAAAACAGGTTGTGTTTCTTGTGCCTACCACAATTCTTGCACAGCAGCATTATAATACATTTACGCAGCGCATGAAAGATTTTGCGGTGAATATCGAGGTGCTTTCCAGATTCCGCACTCCGGCGGAACAGAAAAAAATCTTGGCTGGCGTAACAAAAGGGGATGTGGATATTTTAATTGGAACACATCGGGTATTGTCAAAAGATATCAAATTTAAAGATTTAGGGCTTTTAATTATTGATGAAGAACAGCGTTTCGGCGTGGCGCACAAGGAGAAAGTCAAACAGATCAAAGGGGATGTGGATGTGCTGACGCTCACGGCAACGCCGATTCCAAGAACGCTGCATATGAGCCTTGTCGGTATTCGGGATATGAGTGTGCTGGAAGAGCCGCCAGTGGACCGAATGCCGATTCAGACATTTGTGCTGGAACATAATGATGAGATGATACGCGAGGCGGTCAATAGAGAACTTGCGCGGGGCGGTCAGGTTTATTATGTCTACAATCGTGTAAATGGGATTGACGAGATTGCGGCAGCGGTGCAGCGTTTAGTGCCGGAAGCAAATGTAGCTTATGCACACGGGCAGATGGGGGAACGGCAGCTCGAAAAAATTATGTTTGAGTTTATCAACGGCGAAGTGGATGTGTTGGTTTCGACAACAATTATTGAAACAGGACTGGATATCTCAAATGTCAATACGATGATTATTGACGATGCAGATCAGCTTGGACTTTCCCAATTATATCAATTAAGAGGGCGCGTTGGGCGTTCCAGCCGGACTGCTTACGCTTTTTTGATGTACAAGCGCGACAAAATGTTAAAAGAGATAGCTGAGAAACGGCTTCAGGCGATCAGAGAATTTACGGAGCTTGGTTCCGGCTTTAAGATTGCAATGCGCGATCTGGAAATCCGCGGTGCAGGAAATTTGCTCGGCGCAGAACAGAGCGGGCATATTGAAGCGGTTGGTTATGATTTGTATTGCAAAATGCTGAATGAGGCGATCAAGGGAATGAAGGACGGCGTGGAAGCGGAGGAAAACTTTGAAACTTCCATTGACCTTCCTCTGGATGCGTATATTCCGGCGTCCTACATTAAAAACGAGCTGCAAAAATTGGATATGTATAAGCGTGTGGCAGGGATTGAAACAATGGAAGAACTGGAAGATTTGCAGGAAGAATTTTTAGACCGGTTCGGAGATCCGCCGAAATCCGTGCAGAATTTATTGAAAGTAGCACTGCTAAAATCCAAAGCACATGCAGTTTATTTGGTAAATATTGAACAAAAAGAAGGAGAATTATGGCTTACGCCTTACGCGCGCGCAAAGTATAAAGTTGAAAAGATACCAGATTTGTTAAAAGCCTATGAACCATTGCTGCAATTTAAAAAGAATGCGCTCTGTTTTGAATACCGCCTGCCAAAAGCAGCGCGGAAAAACGGCGTGCCAACAGCGCAGGAAGGGGAGATTGCGCTGAATTATGCACAGACGTTGGTCGATGATTTTACAATGCTTTTATAGTTTTTATACGGTTTTACCCTGTTTTGGAAAATTGAAAGATCCATCCGATTGCTCTAGTTTTCATATAAGATTTAAAAAGCTTTGAATTTTGAAATTATCCCAAAGACCTGTTAGCTATGCGCCGTAAAGCCCCTGCCTTTAGGCATGGGGAGTGTCAAAGAATAGTAACAGGTTTTTTTCTCCTTCCTCTTGGCATGTTTGAATTCCTCTGTTATAATGGCGATAGCGTTTAAAACAAGATCTTTGCAGATTCATTTGTTTTAGACCATAGGGAGTTTTATGTAAGACGCGCACAGGAAAAGGGGTTTTTATGAGAGTGAAACATAAACATTATTTTTGTATTCTTCTGGCTGCTTCGATGTTGTTTGGTGTTAGCTGCCAGAAAATTGAACCAGATCATGGTATTATTATGGATAAAACTTTGACACCATACCCGACCGGACTGACAACAAAGGAAGTCGATGGGCTGACAAGAAACGATCGTTTTGACCAGGTGCTGATGCGTGTTGGAGACTTGGAAGTCAGCTATGGAGAGGTTGTTTTGTATATGCAGTCCACAAAGGAGGAGGTTGAGACTCTTTACGGCAGAGAAGTCTGGAGTTATAAACTTGACAAAGAAGGAACGACTTACGCTCAAATGTTAAAAGATGAGCTGAAAAAGCAGATGGTCTACACAAAAGTAGTTTGCGCTCAAGCGCAATCGATTGGCATTTCGCTGACAGAAGATGAAAAAATGAATGTAGATGAATTAGCAGATAATTATTTGTCAAATTTTTCAAGCCAGGATATGGAATATTATGGGATTACAAGAGATCGTGTTTGGGGAATTTATGCGGATAATTTGTTAGCGACAAAAATATATGAAAGTTTGACATTAAATATTGATACGGATGTTTCTGATGAAGAAGCGCGCCATCCGGTACTTTGGTATATATTTATTGCAAAGTATGGGCTGGAGGCAGATGGAACACGCACATTTCTTGATGAGGATGAATTAAAAAGAGTGCGTGAGCGAGCGGAACTTTTGGCACAGGAAGCTGTTTTGGCAGAAGATTTTTATGGTTTTGCCCGCGCAAATACAGACGATACTGATGAAATTGAGATCATTCCAGGGCGAGGCGAAATGTACGAGGCACTTGAGAAAATCGCATTTGGATTAAAAGAGGGCGAGACAAGTGGTTTGATTGAGCTGGACGACGGATATTTTATTCTGCATTGCGCATCTTATATGGATGAGGAAGCGACCGATGAAGAAAAAGTTGAAATTATTTTGGAACGCCAAAAAAATGCATTTTCTCAAAGCTATGCAGTGTGGGAAGCGGAAACAGAAGTATGGATTGACCAGGTATTATGGGACAAGATTGATTTGACAGGCGAAAAATGTGAATAATACTAATATTATTTGAAATATTAGTATTATTTATAATAATTTATAAGTTTTTCAAAAAAAATATAATATAATAATTATTTATATAACATACGCAGATTTCATTATGAAACCAATAAATTTGCCAATACCAAGAAGAGAACCACGTTTCTTTGTGAATTTGTTTTGAGTTAAACAATAAAGGATTCATAGCTTTATAAAGACTGTGATAAATTTTAGGGGAAGATAATGGAAACGAAAGCATTTTGACCGCTTATGCTATGATACAAATAAAGTTCCCCTGATGAAATGCTGTGTGGAAGAATGTGAGGAAATATGAAACATATTTGTTTGATTGCGACAGGAGGCACGATTGTATCAAAAGACAGTGGGAGCGGGTTGGAACCTGAACTAACCCCACAGGATCTGTTGGATTGTGTGCCGGAATTACAAGAGATTGCGCAGATTAGCGTGCGCGATTTATACCATTTGGACAGTACGAATATAAATCAAGAACATTGGCTTGGGATGGCAAATTGCATTCAAAAAGAATACGATGCGTTTGACGGTTTTGTAATTGTCCATGGAACCGATACTATGGCGTATACCGCTGCGGCACTTTCCTACTTGATACAAAACAGTAAGAAGCCGATTGTTTTGACCGGTTCGCAAAAATCTGTGTATCAGAGAGATACCGACGCGCGCCGAAACTTGCTGGATGCCTTTTATTTTGCGGCGGATGCCCGCTCTCACGGTGTATATATTATCTTTGATGGAAAGGCGATTCTTGGCACACATGCGCGCAAAATGCGCACGCACAGTTACAATGCGTTTTCAAGTATCAACTGTCCAGAAGCGGCGATTTTGCTGGATGGAAGAATTGTGCGCTATTTTGAACCAGAAATTAGTGGAGATGTCTATTTCTATAATAAAATGAATGCTCGTGTTCTGTGCGTTCGCCCATATCCAGGGATATCGCCAGAAATTTTAAAACGCACAATGGACTGCTATGATGGGCTTGTAATTGAATGTTTTGGCACAAGCGGTATTCCCGCTTACGGTGGGTTTGATACAGCAATTAAAGAGTGGGCTGAGGCGGGGAGAATTATTGTCGCTACAACTCAAGTGCCGCACGAAGGCAGTGATATGAGTGTATATCAAGTCGGAAAAAAATTGATTGATCTTGGGATTTTGGAAGCATTTGATATGACCCCGGAGGCGGCGCTTGCCAAACTTATGTGGGCGCTTGGATTAGAACAAGGACGGGAGGGAATTGAAAAAGCGTTTTATAAAAGAGTGTGGATGGATACTTTTCGAAAGCCAGAAAATGAAAATAATTGAAATCTAGTTTTAGAAAAAACTTTTGTTTATCCTTAGAGCGTGTTTGAAAATGAAAGTTTGAAAATTAAAAATTGCACAAAATCAAAAGAAAAAGTCTATAAAACAAAAAAAACGAATTGGATTTTTTCCAAAGAAAGAAAAATAGGAAAAGCGGTTGTGCTTTGGATTGTTTTATGCAAAAAATCGGCTGGAATACGAAATCATTTTTTATCCTTCCCTGTATTTTTCGGCATATTGGTCAACGACATGGAATTTTCAAACACACTCTAGAAAACTTTTCGTTTTTTCTATGCAAAATACATGAAAAAGAGAAGTATTTTCTGTTTGATTATATTTATTATGCCAAAACAAAAGATTGCTTATCAGAGATAAAATAACAATCGAGATAAAATGAAAAAAATATTTAAAATTTTTTAAAAAAAAGCTTGCAATTTCCAGCGACATGGTATATAATCATAAACGTGCCAAAGATAGGGCAGAAAAGAATAGGAAATGCGCGATTAGCTCAGTTGGTAGAGCACCTGACTCTTAATCAGGGTGTCCAGGGTTCGAGCCCCTGATCGCGCATCAAAGGTACCAGTTTTGGAGATTGTCTCCGGGGCAGGTGCTTTTTTTTGCCTATGCAAATATAAACCTCAATTTATATTTCTTTATAAAAATAATTTTCTGAAAGCAGAATAAAGTTTTTTTGTTTTTCAGATATTTTTTGGAGGAAAATTCTTTTTATTTCGCTTATCGCTTATTTCCAACAATCAATCCGATCCTAAAAACAGATAATATTTTCCATAAAAAAATTTTAATTATGTATCAACAAATAACTCCATCTTATTTTTCTACTATTTTATTTCCAAACAAAGCTGGATCCGCCAAATCCTGCAGACAATATAAACGGTTAAAAACAGAGCTGTTTATCTCTGGTTTTGGCTATATTTCTTAACTTCAAACAAATAAAAATAAGCACAGGTCAATATTTAAAATCCAGCAATATACCAAAAAAATTTAGATCAAAAATTTTAACAGCATCCCCAAGCAATATAACATAACGTGAGTTCGATGAAAAATAAATGTCCATAAGCTTATCTTTCTGATATAATTAGATCGCCAAATCAAACATACCAAAGGAGAAGAAACT
>CAMUAR010000018.1 GCA_947086895.1 uncultured Lachnospiraceae bacterium
AAAAACCTTGCTGCGCTGCGGTTTTTCGGTCGCGGAGCGCGCTCACAAGTTCATATTTTAAACTGCCAGAAACAGAAAACATGTTTTCACAGCTTAAAATATGAACTGATTCGTTTTGCTTTTCGCGGATATTATACCATGTTCTTATACGTTTGCAAAGGATTTCTTTCATAGAGCATTTCTAACAATGCCCGCGCTGCTTTTGACATCACTTGTTTTTCTCTTTCTGCAATAAAAAATTCTCTAAAAGGAAATGGATTTTTAAATTGTAAGCAAAATAGCTCTTCGTTTTTGATATATTCTTCTGCAAATTCTTTCATAACAAGTCCAACACCCAAATTGCGCCGGACAAACTGCACAATCATATCGCTTGTCGCAAGCTCAAATTCAGGTCTTAACACAATGCCGTTCTGCTTTAAATAAGCGTCCATTCCTGCCCGTGTGCTTGTGTTTGATTCCAGGCAGATCACTGGCAGTTCCAAAAGTTCTTCCAGAGATAACATTTTGTCTTTCAGCCGTGCAAACCGCTTCCCCGCAACTGCACAATCCTCAATTTTTCTGACGGTTTTAATCTTTAACTGCTTTGTATCAGAAGGTGAACTTACAGCTCCAAAATCAATCTCACCTGCCTTTAACAGACGAATTGTTTCTGGAGTTGGATTATTGCTTACTTTCACTTTGATTTTTGGATATTTTTTATGAAACTGTTCCAGGTATGGAAGCAGGTAAAAACGCAGCGTCATATCGCTCGCGCCAATACAAACTTTTCCTTGCTCCAAATCAATCATACTGCGAAAAGCTTCTTCTCCTGCTAAAATTCTTCCAAGACCATCGTCTATGTAGGAAAATAGGACTTCGCCCTCCGCAGTCAGCCGAACGCCTTTTGGCGCCCGGACAAACAGCGAGCTGCCAAGTCCCTCCTCCAACTGCTTTATCGTCTGGCTGACCGCTGGCTGAGAAATACACAGCCGCGCCGCTGCCGCTGTAATACTTCCCGCCCGCGCTACTTCGCAAAAAATCCGGTAATATTCCAGATTCACTGCCTACCTCCGCAAATCCAACAAAACTGTTTTTACAGTAAACTTTTACCTTCAAAAAACTGTATCATACATTGATTTCCGCTTTTATTCCAAGCAATTCTTTATTTTCTTCAAGCACTGGCTCAATGACTTCCCCGATAAATTCTTCCACCTGCTCTTTTGCACGACCAGTATATTTTGACGGCTCCATGGATTTTTGCAGTTCCTCCAAGCTTGTATAAAATGCCGGATCTGCCGCAATCAGCTCAAGCAAGTTGTTTTCCAGCCCCCGCTCCTTTACATTGCGCCCGGCCTCCATGGAAAGTTTTCGAATTTTCTCATGCAGCTCCTGCCTGTCGCCGCCTGCCTTCACCGCATCCATCATAATATTTTCTGTCGCCATAAACGGCAGTTCCGCCATTAAGTGTTTCTCAATCACCTTTTCATAGACAACCAAACCGTCCACAACATTTAAATACAAATCAAGAATCCCGTCCACTGCGAGAAATGCTTCCGGCACAGATAATCTCTTATTTGCAGAATCATCCAGCGTGCGCTCAAACCACTGTGTCGCCGAGGTGACCGAAGGATTCAGCACATCGACCATAACATACCTTGAGAGGGAAGCAATGCGCTCACTGCGCATTGGATTGCGCTTATACGCCATCGCTGAAGATCCGATCTGACTTTTTTCAAACGGCTCTTCAATCTCTTTTAAATGCTGAAGCAGGCGGATATCATTTGAAAATTTATGTGCGCTGGCCGCGATACCTGCAAGAACATTGATCACGCGCGTGTCCACCTTGCGCGAGTATGTCTGACCTGATACCGCATAGCAGGATTCAAATCCCATTTTTTCCGCGATCTTTTGATCCAGCTCTTTTACTTTTTTATGATCGCCCTCAAACAGCTCCAAAAAACTTGCCTGCGTCCCGGTTGTACCTTTTGAGCCGAGCAGCCGCAGGGAATCGGACAAATAGCATAAATCATCATAATCTAATTTTAATTCCTGAAGCCACAGACATGCGCGCTTTCCGACGGTGGTCGGCTGCGCCGGCTGAAAATGGGTAAATGCCAATGTCGGAAGCGCCTTGTAGCGCAGCGCGAACTTTGCAAGCTCATCCATAACATTGAGCAATTTCTTTTTCACCAATTTCAGACCTTCTGCCATCACAATAATATCTGTATTGTCCCCGACATAACAGGAAGTAGCACCGAGATGAATGATTCCTTTCGCCTTCGGACACTGAACTCCATAAGCATAAACATGGGACATAACATCATGCCGCACCTGTTTTTCCCGCTCTTTTGCAACTTCATAGTTGATATCATCCTGATGCTCTTTTAACTCCGCAATCTGCTCTTTTGTGACAGGAAGTCCAAGCTCATTCTCCGCCTCCGCAAGCGCAATCCAGAGTTTTCTCCATGTTCTGAATTTCATATCCGGAGAAAAAATATATTGCATTTCTCTGCTTGCATACCGCTCCGACAGCGGACTTACATATCGATCTTCACTCATAGTTCCCCCATTCTGCCGCACAGACGGCAATATAATACAAACAATTTATAAAAATCTGTTTTCGTATTTTTTTCTATACACTCTATTTTCCTTACCGCGCAAAATCCCCTCGGATATCTGATTCGGGCGGTTCTACCGGATATCTTCCAGTAAAACAAGCGTCGCAGTAACCGCCGGAAACACCGGTCAGCTCGCCCAGCCGCTCAACCGGCAGATAGCCGAGCGAGTCCGCTCCAATCAGCTGACAAATCTGCTCAATTGTATTGTCGTGGGCAATCAGCTGCTCATCGCTTGGAACATCCGTGCCAAAATAACAAGGATGCATAAACGGCGGCGAGCTGATTCGAACATGCACTTCTTTTGCTCCGGCTTCTTTTAACATTCCGACAATATGCGCCGATGTCGTGCCGCGCACAATCGAATCGTCAATCATAACAATGCGCTTGCCGCAAACTACTTCTTTTAATGCGCCAAGTTTCATGCGCACACTGGATTCCCTCACTGACTGTCCCGGTTTAATAAACGTGCGGCCAACATAATTATTTTTGACAAACGCCATTCCATAAGGAATTCCGGTTTCCTGAGCAAATCCCATCGCAGCCACATTTCCCGAATCCGGGACGCCGACAACAACATCCGCCTCAACCGGATGCTCCTGCGCAAGTATTTTTCCTGCTGTAATCCTTGACTGATATACGCTCACACCGTCAAAATGGCTGTCGGGTCTTGCAAAATAAATATATTCAAAAATACATCTTGCTCTTTCTTTCTGGCACAATCCAGCATCGGAAATAATTCCTTCTTCCGTGATTGTCACAATCTCACCCGGACGCACATCGCGGATAAACTCTGCATTCACCGCGTCAAGCGCACAAGTTTCAGAAGCCAAAAAGTAAGTGTCGCCTCTCTTTCCAATTACAAGCGGATGAAATCCGAGCGGATCTCTTGCGCCAATAAGTTTGCGCGGGCTTACCACAACAAGAGAATACGCCCCGGAAAGTTTCTGCATTGCATTTCGAATCGCCCCCTCGACATTCGCTGTCTTTAAACGTTCCCTCGCAATCAGATACGCAATTACTTCCGAATCGATAGTGGTCTGAAAAATCGCACCAGAACACACAAGTTCTTCTCTTAACTTTATTGCATTGACAAGATTGCCGTTGTGGGCAAGCGCAAGAGTCCCCTTTACATAATCCAGTACAAGCGGCTGCGTATTTGCAATATTGCTTGCGCCAGCAGTGGAATACCGGACATGTCCAACGCCTATATTTCCCAAAAGCGTTCCCAAATTTTTTTCGTTGAACACCTCGTTTACAAGTCCCATTCCCTTACATAACTTTACGCGCCTCTTTTGCCCGCCTGTATCTCCAACGGCAATTCCTGCACTCTCCTGTCCCCGGTGCTGCAGTGCAAACAAACCATAATAGATCGATGCTGCCACATCGCCGCCACTGGTATCATAAGCCCCAAACACGCCGCACTCTTCATGTATCTCATCCGCAATATAACCACTTGTCTTGTCCATGCTGCCTCTTTTCTGCCTTTGTGCAGTACAATGCTGTACAAAGACACAAATTTTATATTCTGTTTATAAAGATTTTTTACCGGATGCCAAGCCGTCGAAATACTTCCTGGCAAGCTTCTGTTTCATTTCCTAAATCTCTGCGGAAACGATCTTTGTCCAATCTCTCATTGGTATTGATATCCCACAATCTGCATGTGTCAGGAGAGATTTCATCCGCCAAGAGGAGCTGCCCGCGATACCTGCCAAATTCAACTTTAAAATCGACGAGCAAAATACCAATATCTTTAAAATACTTTGACATCACATCATTGATCAAAAACGCATACTTTGTAATTTGATCGATCTCCTCAAACGTCGCTGCCCCAATCGCCACCGCATGGTACGAATTTACCATCGGATCGCCAAGCGCATCATCCTTATACAAAAACTCCAGTGTCGGGCAAGGTAATTTTTTTCCCTCCTCAACACCCAGCCTTCTCGCAAAATTCCCGGCGGACACATTGCGCACAATCACTTCAAGCGGCACAATCTCCACTTTTTTTACCGCGGTTTCCCTGTCGTTTAATTCTCGGATCAAATGGGTTGGAACACCGTTTTTCTCAAGCAGGGACATGGTATAATTCGACATTTTATTGTTGATAATCCCCTTGCCTAGAATCGTTCCTTTTTTCTCGCCATGAAACGCAGCGGCATCATCTTTATACTCGATCACCAGTATGTATGGATCGCTTGTCCTAAAAATTTTTTTTGCTTTTCCCTCGTAAAGCTGTTCCAATTTTTCCATCGGCCGCTCTCCTTCTTGCTTTTTGTCTACAGCCCTTTCATACAGCTGTCAACTTCCACAAGATTATCGCGTATATGCAGCCCCTGCGGACAAACCTTCTCACATGCGCCGCACTTCTTGCACTGGTCAGCGCGGTTTTCTGCACGCAGTTCATGGAAATAGTTCCATTTTGCACCTCCGGCGTTGCCGTACATAGCATAGTTGTTCCAGATACTGAAATTGCGCGGAATATCCACGCCAAACGGACAAGGCATACAATAGCGGCATCCTGTACAGCCATTCTTAACTCTGGCTTTTACCGCCGCAACCACATCTTTTACAACCTGCTGCTCTTTTTCTGAGAGCGGCTCGAACACCTTGAATGTCTTTAAATTATCCTCAACCTGATCTTCCGACGACATGCCGCTTAAAATCACCTTGACATTCGGGAAGGTCCCGACAAAGCGAAGCGCCCACGAAGCAAGCGAGGCATCCTGCCGTTCTGCCTGAAATATTTTTACAATATCATCTGCAAACGTTGTGAGAGAACCGCCCTTGATCGGCTCCATAATAACCATTGGCACACCCAGCTTTTCTGCAAGTTCGTATCCTTTTAGCCCCGCCTGAATCTCAGTGTCCATATAGTTGAATTGAATCTGGCAGAAATCCCATTCGCGCGAGGTGATAATATGCTCGAACGCCTCATAGCTATCATGAAAGGAAAATCCCAAAAACCTTATTTTTCCCTCTTCCTTTTTCTTCTGCGCCCACTCCACAACACCAAGCTGCACCATCTCATCATAGCGGTCTTTTCCAAGCGCATGGAGCAAATAAAAATCAATATAGTCGGTCTGAAGCCTCTCTAACTGCTCATTTAACAGTCTCTCTGCATCCTCCACACTCTTGACAAGCCAAACGGGAAGCTTTGTCGCAAGGAAAAAGCTGTCACGCGGGTATTTTTTTAACACTCTTCCGACAAACGGCTCGCTTGCGCCATTGTGGTACGGATAAGCTGTATCAATATATGTAACCCCAGCTGCAATCGCCGCATCAAGCATCTTTTCTGCTCTCGGTTCATCGATACTGCCAGTCTGTGTCGTCGGAAAACGCATACATCCAAAACCAAGCATTGACGGCGATACCCCAAGTTTTTCAAACTTTCTGTATTCCATTTTTAACCTCTTTTCTGCGCTGCTTTTTATACAGTTCAAATTTGCGGATGCAGCGCGGACACAAACTTGAATCAAGAAAAGCTCCAAAAAATCTTTCACTTTTCTAAATTTTTCTTACTTTACAATCGCACTTCGATACAATTCTGGATGCCCTGAAAGATGTGCGTAATCGTTCACGGTTTCAACGGTAAAACGCCTCTTTTTTCGATTGTATTCAAGAATTGTCAAACTGGAATTCTCAAGTGTCCTCGCAACCGCCAGCCGATACTTTTGCTCAAGTCCCAAAACCCCGGCGACAACAGAGCGTATTGTTCCTCCGTGTGTTACGACTATCGCATGTTCGGCGCCGCTTTCTGCAATGCTTAAAAGACATGGATAAGCCCGCGCAAATACCTGCGCGCCGCACTCTCCGCCTGGAAACGGCAGATCCGCTTCAAAATTCCTTCTGCGCTCCATCAGATCACCGTAACGCTCATGGATCTGCTGGTCTGTCAGCCCTGTTAAATCCCCGAAATCAATCTCATTTAGCTCCTGAATTCCCGGCTTTGGCGCTATATCAAGCACCTGTCCAATAATCTGCGCCGTCTGCACGGCTCTTGTCAAGCTGCTCGAACAGATTTCATCAACCAGAATCGTTTTTTTCAGCCGCTCTGCCGCAAGCTTTGCTTGACGGACTCCTTCCGGCGAAAGCCCTACGTTCACATTGCACAGTGAACTTTCCTGCCTTCCATGCCGAACAAGATATAATCTCATAATCCCTCACATTCTGCCCAATCCATCGCAGAAAAACTCTGCTGCACCGCCACAGGCAAATTTACCATATAACTTGTCTTTTGATCGTTCGCATCAATTTTACCATGCCAAAGGATGGATTGCAAGAATTTATTATACTGAAACATACTTGTGCAGCGTTTTGCGCACTGCGCCGCAGCCGGAGAAAAGTTCCTGTGTCATAATTTCAACACGCTCTCCAAGTCCTGCATCATACAAATCTACGCCAAATATATCCTCCCTGCTATACAGATTTTTTAGACAGGAAAAATCTTGTTTTTTGTCTGTTACAGACAAAGGTGCAACGATAGCCTGCAATTCTTCTAGCATTGGGTCTGTAGAAGGCAAAAAGTTCTCCCCATTATCATCAATTCCCGACAAATATCTGGCATATCCCGCCAGTACAAGCGGAATCCGCACGAGTTTTTCCATCCCCAAACCCCGTTTTTGATATTCTTTGATTGTTCCTCCGAACCGAATCGGCAGCTTTTGGCTTGTGTCCGTGGCAATGCGCTGCGGGGTATCTGGCAAAAATGGGTTCGGCAGACGACAGTTTAGCACAACATCAATAAATTCCTGCGGCTTAATTATCTTTGGATCACTCACTACAGGCAGCGCCTCCAAACAGCCAAGCTTTGTGATAAACTCTCTGATATCCTGATCTTTCATTTCTTCAGAAATTCGCTTGTAGCCGAGCAGGCATCCAAATATCGCCATTGCTGTATGAAGCGGATTTAAACAGGTTCCAACTTTCATTTTTTCCACTTTTTCTACTGTCTCTCTGTCGGTATACAGCGCGCCGCCAAGCTCTAACAAAGAACGGTTGTTTGTATAAATATCTTCCATAACCAGATATTGTGTCTCCTCGGCATTTACAAATGGAGCTGTGTATGTATTCTTCTGTGTTACAATAATATTATGGTCTTCAAATCCGTCCTCTTTCAGCATAGATTGCACATCGACATCCGGGCGCGGCGTAATTTTATCAATCATACTCCACGGATAAGCAATTTTTCCTGAATCTCTCACATAGAATAAAAATTCTTCTGGAACAAGTTTTTCTTTTACCCAGCTTTGTGCATAAGAGATCACGGCATCTTTCAGCCTATCCCCATTGCATGAACAGTTATCCATACTCTGCATTGTCAATGGTATCTCACCTTCCAGATAACGGCAGTATAAAAGCGCGGTCACTTTTCCCATAACAGAAGCCGGATTTAACCCGCGTTTTAAATCTTTATCCGGTACAGCATATCCTTTTTCTGTCACGGTAAACGAAACCATCTGAAGGCTTGGATTTTTAAATATTTCTTTTAGCCGCTTCCAATCATTTTCAAACAATGGGTCTGCTTTTAAACTTTCCGCGACCGATGCAATCACTTTCTTTTTTATACTTCCATCCGATGTCAGACAGACAAGCAGGCTTAAATTATCATAAGCTCTGTACGCTTTATCAATAATCTCATAATCAAATCCTTCCGCGACAATCACGCCTTTTTTACAATCCCCAGAATTTAACACCTGCTGCAAAACTGCCGCCGGAAACGCCCGAAAAATATTTCCCGCGCCAAAATGCACCCATGTCGGCTGCCGATATGTTTCAGCACGCATTTTATCGATATCAAATTTGGGCAGCTCATATCCTTTCGCTGTCCATTCGGAATGATTTCCCATTTTTATATCTTTTAATTTCATATTTTTTTGTATTATTCTCCTTAATAATATTATAAATAGTAATTATATATAGTTCATTGTATAAATATTTTACTTTTCAAAATATAATATGTTATAAATAGATAATATAATTATTTTTTATTTAAAAATAAATTATATCTTCAATCGATCCAGCATATCCCATGCACCTAAAATATACATAATCCCAAGCGCACGGTCATAAAGCCCATAGCCTGGACGAACATTTCCTGGTGCTTCTCCCCATAAATGTCTTCCGTGATCCGGGCGGACATAGCCTGTAAAACCGCTTTCATAATAAGCTTTTATTATTTCTAAAATTCCTGTGTCGCCGTCACAGTCACGGTGGCTGGCTTCTGAAAAATCGCCGTTTGAAAAATGTTTTACATTTCGTATATGAGCAAATGCAATGCAGTCACAATACTTGCGCACAATATCCGCCACGCGGTTTTTCGGATTGGCTCCAAGACTTCCAGAACACAAAGTAAGACAACTATATGGATTGTCCACCATCTTTAAAAAATATCCTATCGACGCATCATCTACCAGCAGGCGCGGCAAACCGAACAGATCCCAAGGCGGGTCATCCGTGTGGATTGCCATTTTAATATCGCATTCATAACAGACTGGCATCAATTTTTCAAGAAAATACTTTAGATTTTCCCACAGTTTTTCTCTGGTAACCTCCGCGTAAGACTGAAACAGTTCATCCAATTTTGCCATTCTCTCCGGTTCCCAGCCTGGAAATGTCATACCATGCAAATTGTTTTGTATGTAATCTGCCATCTCTTTTGGATTGTCGCGAATTTTAGCCGCTTCATAGTACAGTGCTGTAGAACCATCCTTCATCGGGTGAAACAGCTCTGTGCGAGTCCAGTCAAACACTGGCATAAAATTATAGCAGATCACTTTCACGCCAAATTCTTTTAGATTGCGGATTGTTTTTATATAATTTTCAATATAAAGCTCCCTGTTTGCCCCGCCTGTTTTAATTTCATCGTGAACGTTGACCGACTCTACAACATCCATACAAAAACCATAAGGTTTCAACTGTTCCTGCACTTTTAAAATTTCCTCTATCTCCCACACTTCCATTGTGGAGCGCCCAGACGATTCCCTCCACGCCCGGAATCTGCCGGATATCCGAAAGTTTAATGTGGTCATTTCCTTCGCCGTACCAGCGAAAACACATTTTCATGCCCATAAAAATCCTCTTTTCTACAGTGGTCTAAATAAATATACCTTGCTTTTGCTGCTAAATATAAAACACACTTTATTCTTTTATCCATACAGAATCCAACGGCGGTTCCTGACTGCCGTCTGCCAGATAAAACCTGTCAAAACGCATCCCGGAAGCAAACGCGTAAATGCACAATAGATGTTCTCCTTTTTCAAGAGTTACGCTTGCCGCCGGTATCCAGCGGTAAATCTGTTCTGCCTCGTAACACCACAAACGCCCGCTTCCATATAAATTTTCGGCAGGCAGCGTCTGATTATCCAATCCTACCGCAAAAACGCCTTCTTCCCAGAAATTAAATTTCGATAACATCCACAATGTATAGCTGCCGCCCCGCACAAAAAACGAAAATTCAGGCTTGGCGCCTCCGATATTTTCCAGCTTAACTTTGGAGTTCTGATATACATGGCAAGCCCGCTTCGCCCGAAGGATTCGCTGCCGCAATGCTGCCATAATTTACCGCTTTGTTCTGCTTTTCTGCCGTCGTTTGTCCATGCATAACTGCTCTGCGCCAGTGCTGCTGCCGCATCAATCGAAATTTCTCCATATTTTTCTTTAAATATCATACTGCCCCGTTTCAAATACCAGCTTGGTTCTATCTTCTCTCCAAACTGATTTTCCTGCACGGCTTTGCAGGTTACTGCAAGACCATCCAAAACATTTTTTTTCGGAGCCAAAAATACAGGTCTTGGCGGCAAGCGGTATTCCCCATAAAACTGATCGCACCATTTTAACAATTCCCATTTTTCCGGCAGCGGCTGTGTGTTCCGAATCCCTGCCAAATTATTTTTTTTGCGCTCTTTTGTATAAATTACCAAGCGTGAAAAAGCAAAATACTGGTCTAACGCCCATACAAAAATCTGATGTTTTCCCGCGCTTAACAGAGGAAGTTTTATATACAACCGATCTACATTATCAAGCACATTTTGTTTCCAATTTCCGCGCCATTCATCATTTGAAAAGGACTCTGCAATCTGTATTGGCTTATGATCCACAGAAATGCTGATGCGAAGTCTTCCGACGGAATTCAGGGATGGAAAGCGGTGAATTTCCATCAAAAATTCCCCGGTACTTTGAACAGCAATCGGATAGCATAAAGGCTCTGCCCCTACCTCAATGCTTTCTTGAGCGTCTGCCTGCTGTTTCAGCTCTCTTTTCACGCACGCTTCCATCAAATCGCCCTGCATTCGTCCAAGTCTGCGAATTCGCCGAAAATCTTTCGACTGTGCTGTGGCAGCCTCTATTCCAACCAATCCGTCCTCCTCCACAGCGCAGATGCCACTGATTTTTTCAGCAGAATCTTTCTGTTTGTTATTCTTAAAATCATCCTTACCAAAACTGCCTTCGCAAAGTATACCATTCTCTGCTCTCTTTGTTTTTACTGTTCTTATCGGGATTTTTTGTATGCTCTTATCCTGCATGTTTTCTATTACAATTTCCCCTGCGCGTTCTTCTGAAATATCCGAAACGTGAATTAAAATACGCTTTTCTTCACAAACTACAACCTCTTTTTCCGAAGGGTTCACCCATTCTGGCGCAGAAAGATTCACGGTAAATTCCCCGCCGCCTGTATTTCCAATCTCAATCCATTTTTCCGCCAGAGATGCAAACACCAGTTCATTTTCCTGATTCCAGAGATCCACGCGCATTGTCGGCGCGCCGACAATTTCTAACGGCGGCGTATAAACCGGCATCATTGAGGCTCTTGGCGGCGGAAATCCTTCAGGATCTAAAATCCCGTTCCATTTTCCACCGCACAATACATGATTATAATAATGCAGCATCCTGCGTCTGGAATCCTCAGCTTCTTTTGTTTTCTCACTGTAAAATTTCGCCGCCTGCATATTACCGCGCTCGTACATCAATGTGCTTCGATCGCCGCAATACCAGGAAAGATTGGTAAAATACGCCGCGTGAATCCGCATTGCTGCCTCATCTCCATAAGCAGTCTGCGAAAAAGCATCATAGTCCATGTTCTCTAATTTCCGCACATTGGTCAACTGTGAAAAATCATTTAACAGCTTGGAAACTTTACTTCCAATATTTCCTGTAAACATTCGGTCAATCCAATTTTTTACCCACACTTCCACATCTTTTGTATCATACGATTCTATGTTTTTTACTGAAATTTCACCGGAATCCTCCCAGTGTTTCTCGTTATCTTTCTGCGCAATCTCAAAATCCTTTTGGTTTTTTTCTTGTATATTATATTTTCCGATCTCCCATGCCAGCTGCAAAAAGAAAGTAATTTCCTGCTCTAACGGCTTGATTGCTCCGCAATTTAAAACCCATAATTTTCGGATTCCTTCCTCCCACGCCTTTCTTAATTCATTTTTTGTGTGCGCCAGCGGAATAGAACACAAAAACACATAAGACATACTTGGCGGCGCCCAGTAAGAATTATGATAATAAATACCATTTCCGCCAGAGCGTTCCTTTTCTCTCTCGGAAGGGAATCTTCGGATATATCCATAATTGTCATTTGCCCATACTAATGTCATATCTTCTGGCACACAAAGCCCATTATCATATAATTCTAATACTTCTTTATATGGGATAAACGTCATCATTGTTTTATGTTTTAATGTATTTTTCAGGATTTTGCGCTGGTCTGCAATTATTTTTTCCAACAGAGCAATTTTGGCGCTGCGAATATCCTCCTTCGATTTTTCCAAAATTCCTCTTGTCTCAAAACCAGAATCGTGGATTCCCCTCATACCAAGCGTATAACACACTTCATAATTGCAGTTTTGCTCTGCGCTCTCTCTCCAATACTCCTCTATAATTTCCCGGTTTCTTCCCTCTATAGAATAATCATAAACAGCATCTGTATAACCTTTTTTTCCAGCCACGGCTTCCACTCACAATTGTTTGAACGCATCAGCATATCACAGTGTGAGGTTCCCACAACAATTCCCATTTTATCTGCCAGCGCTCCGTTTTCCGGCGTTATATTAAAAGAGTTCACATGCATTGCAGGCCAAATGTAATTTGCTTTTAAGCGCAGCAAAAGTTCAAAAATTTTCTTATAAGTTTTCACTCCAATCGTAGGTTCTCCCATATATTTTTTTACCCATGATTCCAGCTCCTCCTCATCGTTAATAAAAATTCCCCGGTATTCCACAGACGGATAATCTACTCGGCAGTCTTTCTTAAAAAGAACGATCTCCGACTTTTCTTTTATTGGCACATCCGCAAAAAAATACCACGGCGAAACTCCCATCCACTCACAGAAGGAATAAATCCCGTAAATCGTCCCTCTCCGATCAGTTCCTGTAATAAAAAGCATACAATCTTGTATCTCCCACTGATATGCTTCCTTTCGCAGAGCGCCTTTTTCATCCAGCATCCACTCTTTTATTTTCTGCACTTCATTCTGCGCAATCGTTTTAATTACAATAACCGGGAAATCGGATTCCTCTCTTTTTATTTCTCTGTTTTCTTTGGTTTCACACTCTTTTATCACGGTTATTCCGGGCAGCACCTTTTTTAAATCCTGCTCCAAAGAATCAATGGCAATTTTTACCGCCTCTGTTTCCCCGCTGTCAAAGCACAGTTTAACGCCCTGTCTGGCTTTCATGCAAAATTCCATAATTTCTCCTTTCAAACAATCCAAACGACAAAAAGCAGATTTTCAATAAGATTCTTTTCCTGTTTTAAAATTCTGTCTGCATTTATTATATACTATAATAACACAATTTTTCTGTGTATTTCTTGCTAAAAACATTGTGTATATTGACTTTATCCTTTATAATAAAAAGTGTAACATTTTTCCGCCAAAAAATATGGATCGCAGCAAACAAAATACCGGTCTGAAAATTTTTAATTTTAGGCTGTTTTTATTAAAGAAATATAAGATAATAAGATAATAATTCAAGCATTTTAATTATTAAAAAATAAATATTTTATATTCAATTTTTGAAAAACTGGTGAAACAGAAAACAAAATCTGTAAAATATAGAGGACTCTGTTTATGGTAGATGAAGTTATCAACGCCTTTTATGATAAAGATCACAATTACGTTTATGGCTACGACTATGTATACACTGTGGACAATACTCCACAAAACGACAACGAATTCTGCCTGCACAATCACAATGATTGTTACGAGATTATTCTCTTTTTGGCTGGCGACGCAGAATTCCATATCGAGGGCAAGATCTATCGCTCCCACCCTCATGATATCTATCTTGTACGCCCTTTGGAAATGCATCAAAATTATTTTCTCTCTCCAAAAAAATATTCCCGCGTGATAATTTATATCACTCTGACTTTTTTTAGGGACAACAACTGCGCAGAGCTGGAGAAAATTTTTACAAATCGTTCGCTCGGAATGGACTGCCAGATTCCATCGCAAATTGTAGATAAGGAAATGTATCACTTGTTGATGAAAATGAACCAGTATTTAAAAGATGGCGCTTATACAATATCCAAATGTGTTTTTATAGAGTTTTTATATCTTCTCAATCAAATACAAGAACCTCTTACGGTTCCGATTGCAGCCTACAAACAAATTGATAAAATTTTGACTTATATCAATGAACACTTACATACAAAGCTGACATTAGATCAGTTGTCCGCAAAATTTTTTATCAACAAATATCATCTGTGCCGTGTTTTTAAAAAAGTTACCGGCTATACAATCAGCCGCTATATCAACTTTAAACGTCTTTTGCTTGCAAGGGAGCTGCACAGCAAAGGGCAAACATTACTAGAGGCCAGCACCAACGCTGGTTTTAACAGTTATGCTAATTTTTACCGGATGTACTGCAAAGAATTCGGACACAATCCAAAGTTGGGATAATCGTATTCAACTATTAAATTTTTCGAAAAAAGTATATAAAATTCCGAAAATTCACCTGTATGTACTTGCATTTTCCAACTTATTTCGGTATAATTATACAATGTACTTAAGAAAGCATTGCACCAGCCGCTATAAAAGACTTCTGCAATGCTTTTTCGTCTTATACTGCTTAAAGTACATTACTATCAAACTTTTTGAAAAGGAGGTTTTCCTATGGTTGAAAACATAATCTTCGAGATCACACCGCAGATCAACAAACTCTCCTCAATCTGTATGGAACGCGACAAAATAGAGCCTGAACTGTACAAGGTGTACGATGTCAAACGGGGACTGCGCGACCTGAACGGAAAAGGCGTTCTCGCCGGTCTGACCAATATTTCCGAAGTATATGCCAAGCGCGTTGAAAATGGCATGGAAATTCCATGCCCGGGCGAACTTTACTATCGAGGCTACAATGTGAAAGACCTGACAAGCGGTTTTATACGCGAAGACCGCTTTGGATTTGAAGAAGTTGCATACCTCCTTTTATTTGGAGAACTGCCGGGCAAAAAAGCCCTGAAAGAATTTGCAGAAGAACTCGGTGAGCGCAGACAGCTCCCGCAAAACTTTTTCCGCGATGTCATTATGAAAGCTCCCGCTGAAAATTTAATGATTTCTTTATCCAAAAGTATTCTGACGCTCTATTCCTACGACGATGCTGCCGAAGATACATCCTTTGCCAACGTTATGCGCCAATGCTTAAACTTAATCAGTGAATTCCCGATGCTTGCCGTCTACAGCTACAACGCATACAATCACAGCCGCGGCAATTCTTTGTTTATCCACCAGCCAAAGCCGGAACTGTCTACAGCTGAAAATATTTTAGCTATGCTGCGCCCGAACCAGAAATACAGCAAAATGGAAGCAAAAGTGCTTGATCTCGCCCTGATTTTACATATGGAACACGGCGGCGGCAACAATTCTTCTTTTACAACGCGCGTTGTAACTTCCTCCGGCACAGATACCTACTCCGTTATGGCAGCAGCCCTCGGCTCGCTAAAAGGACCAAGACACGGCGGAGCAAATATCAAAGTTATGCAGATGTTTGAAAATTTAAAAGAGGAAATTCGCGACTGGAAAGACGAAGATGCAGTTGCGCACTACCTAAAAGGAATTCTAAACAAAGAAAAGTTCGATCAAACCGGGCTGATTTACGGTATCGGTCACGCTGTCTACTCCGTCTCCGACCCGCGCGCCGAAATCTTTAAAAAATTTGTCGGAGAACTCGCTCACGACAAAGGTCAGGACGATGAATTTGCCCTCTATCAGCTTGTGGAACAGCTTGCGCCAAAGCTGATTGCAAACGAGCGCAAAATGTACAAAGGTGTCAATACAAACGTCGATTTTTACAGCGGTTTTGTCTATCATATGCTCGGACTTCCAGTTGAACTTTACACTCCTATGTTTGCGATCGCAAGAATTGTCGGTTGGAGCGCCCACCGTCTTGAGGAGATTGTTTCTGCAGAAAAAATCATTCGTCCGGCATACATCAATGTCCGCGAGCGCAGAGAGTATCTCGCGATGGAATACCGTGAAGAATTATAAACAAAACATTCTGTTTTCGTTGATTTTTACTGTAAAAATACTTTTCTATGCCACAATATTTTTTACCCATGTTCTGCGTTTTAACAGGATAAAACCAACCACGCACTTTATAAAATCAACCAGAAGACAACACAGATATAACGGTACGATCGTTATTGCAGTAAAATGGGCAAGCACGTAGGCAAGCGGGATATTAACCACCCATACAAACACGCTGTCAAACAAAAAGGTTACAAATGTCTTTCCGCCGGAGCGCATTGTAAAATATGAGGCGTGGTTAAACGCCTGTATTGGCATACAGCACGCATTGACAAAAATTAAACTCGACGCAATTTTGCGCACCTGCGGCTCAGTATTGTAAATCATCGGAATCAGCCCGGAAAGCGCGGCGAGCATTCCGCCGATCAAAAGGCAGCTGGCGACAGAAAACACAATCAATTTTCGGTCGGTATCCACCGCCTTCTCGGTTTCTCCCGCGCCAAGCTGCTGCCCGACCACAATCGCAATACAGCTTCCAAGCGACAAAAACACAACGTTAAACAAGTTTGCCACCGTGCTGCAAATATTAACTGCTGCAACCACATCAAGCCCTCTTACCGAATAACATTGGTTCATCACCGCCATTCCCATCGACCAAAGCGCCTCATTGATTAAAAGCGGTGTTCCTGTAATTGCAATCTTTTTGACTAACACCGCAGGAACACGGAAATTTTGGTATGCCCCGTCAACAATATCCGTAATCTTTTTTCTGCCATGAACCGCACACAAAATAATGGCAAGTTCTATAAAGCGCGAGACGACAGTGGCGATTGCCGCGCCGACAACACCGAGTTTTGGCGCGCCGAACTTCCCAAAAATCAAAAGGTAATTCAAAAACAAATTTACAATAACCGCCGCGATCCCCGCAAGCATTGGCAGCCTTGTCTCCCCGCTGTCTCTCAATGTACTTGCATAGCTTTGGGCAACCGCATAAGGAAAGAGCCCTACCATCATCACATTCAGATAACTGCGCCCATACTGTAATGTATCGCCAAGCTCTCTGGCTCCATCTCCCTCATTTAAGTAAAGCTCAATCAAAGATCCTCCTGCGCCGGAAAAGATTACCACTGCAAGCACAGTTAAAATTCCGCTGATGATAAGCTTAAACCGAAAAGTATCCCGGACACCTTTTTTATCGCCAAGCCCATAATACTGCGCGCCATAGATGGATGCACCGGAAACTGCGCCAAAAATTGTGATATTAAATACAAGCAGCAGCTGGTTCGCAATCGCAACACCTGACATCTGCTCTGTACCAATTCTTCCGACCATAATATTATCCAAAAGGCCGACAAAGTTTGTAAAACCATTTTGTATCATAATCGGCATTGCAATCGCAAGCACCATTTTGTAAAATGCCTTATCGCCGATATATTTTTGCATCGTTCTTTTCATTTTTTTACATCCTCATTCTATTTATTGACATGCTATAAACAATCTTCTATAATAAAAATCAAAATACATGCACCCGCAGAGAGATCCGCCTTGCTTTGCACACAGTTTTTCTGCGGCATTTTGGACAGTACAGCCTGCGGTACGCTTTATCCACAGGCACTGCAAACAATCCCTCCAGAGCACCGACATCAATCCTCAAATAACAATCCATGCAAATATATGTATACGCTTTGGAAATCCAGCGACCAAGTAGATACAACCCTGCTACCGTGAAAAGCACGCCTGCAAAAAACAGCAGACCAATCTTTGGAAAACAAAATGCAGCAAGCAGTATCCCTGCAAAAATAAGCACGATCGAACTTCCAAACATAATCCGGTATCGATTCATGTTCCGCCTCCAAACTGCAAGATGGATTTATTGTATAAGAATTTGCTGTTTTATGTCAAGCGCAAATTACGACACAAAGAAGGTTATTTTACCTGTATGTACAAAAATAAAATATTTTATTGTGTTCTGACTTTTTATCAAAACAATTTTTTATTTTAGGACGTGTAGATCACGAGAATAAGTTTTCAGACACGCTCTAGTTTTATTACCTTATTTTTATATTGGGAGAATTTGAAATGTTTGGTGCAATTTTTGGTGATATTATTGGATCTTACTATGAAACACACTGTACAAAAGATTATAACTTTGAATTTCACAGAGAAAGTACTTTTACTGACGACAGTATTTTAACTGCTGCAACCTGCAGAGCGATTCTTTTCAATCCACAGCTGATCTCTATTTTTGATATCAAAAAACGAGCGCTTGAGTACGCTGTGCAATATAAACAATATTATTCCTACTTTCCTTATGCGGGTTTTGGAGTTATGTTTTCTAAGTGGGCAAAAGACAAAGAATGTATGACAAGACAGCACAGTTATGGAAACGGCGGCGCCATGCGCGTTGTTCCAATCGGCTACGCCTATCCTTCTTTAAAACAAACCTGTATTCAGGCAAAAGCAAGCTGTCTCTACACACACCACAGCCGAAGCGCCATCCGCGGAGCGCAGGCTGTCGCATCTGCGGTGTGGCTTGCAAATCATCAAAGCAGCAAACAGCAAATCAAAAACTATATTGAAAAAAACTTTCATTATTCGCTGAATACCTCAATCGCTTCTCTCCGCTCGGATTATGTTTTTGACAGCAGCACAGATTATTCGGTTCCTCCCGCTATCATTGCATTTTTAGACTCCCACAATTATGAAAGCGCTGTCAGAAACGCCGTTTCTCTGGGCGGCGATGCAGATACTTTAGCCTGCATCGCCGGCGGAATTGCAGAAGCGTTCTACCGCGAAATCCCGGAACATATCAAAAATTTTTGCAGCAACCGACTGGATTATAGCATTCGAAGCGTTGTCAAAGAATTCTATCAATTGATTATCAAATAAGCATAAGCACCAGTTTACAAATTTTTTTAATTGATAATACAAGATTATAATTCCATCACCTGGCGGATACCTGCATTCTCCTGCTCTGCCTTCGGAACATCGTTCTTGTCCGTGCGAAACGGCGCAAGCGGCAGTTTATTTTTTCCAAAATAATTTACAGAACCATAATTTGTCCAGCAGTATCTTGCATGGCACGGTTCTTTTACCTGTTCGCTGCTGATATATAAAATTCCTTTCTTTCCGACGGTTTCACCAGTTTTTGATTCTTTTTCACAGGCAATTTCTACTGCTGCCGGATAATATACTCCGTCCTCGCCTGCAACCTCAAAGCCGCTTTGATCGCCGAGGATTTCAAATCCATCTTCTGCATAATCAAACTCCAAAAGAAGCTTGTTTTCCTGTGGTATCATCCTTCGATAGATAGGACCAAACGCTGCATTCTCCTCTATTTTGCGATACACAAGACACATTGCCTGCAGGGCGAGCCGCTCTCCAACCGGAAGCTTATCCTTCGGGTGAATCTCATTAAATTCCCCGCAGTCTAAAGCAACAGCAATCCCAGTATTTTTTATTGTTTCAAACACCTGCATCTGCGCCTCGCGGATCAGGCACCAATGTTTGTAATCTGGATCTGCTTCATAGCGGTGCATCGGCAGCTGAACCATCAAAAACGGCAGTGAGAGATCCCTCCAATCGGTGCGCCATTTCATAATCATCTCGGTCAAAAGTCTAGCGTACATTCCCGGCTTATGATCGTCGCTCTCCCCCTGATAATACAAGAAGCCGCGAAGCGTGTACGGCATTACGCGCTTTAACATACATTCATACAGTCCAGCCGGGCGAAATGGATTCATACAGCCCATAGGTCCCGGCCATTTGTTTATGCCGCACCGTTTTTGTACCTCGTCCCATGACATAGATGGATTTTCCGCATAACATAGTGCCGCACGCCGGTTCCACTCCGCATCATAAATCTCGTAAGCTCTGTATTCCTCCATCTGCTCTTCGATCGTTTTTCCCTCAATCGCAGCTTCATACTCTTTCACATAGCTGCAAAGCTCTTTATCGCGCTGCAAGGTTTCCTGATCCATCCAGGCGCTCGCCGAAGTTCCGCCCCAGTTGCATCCGATAATACCGACAATAACTCCAAGTTCCGCCGCAATTTTTCTGGCAAAAAAATACCCGACCGCAGACCAGCATTTTGCCGTTTCCAACCCAAATTCGCTCCAGCCAGAATTTCTCTCTGCCTCAAAAAAATGTTCGTTCATACAAGCATTTTTCTGTGTGTAATAAAATCTCACTCCTGGGTTTTTATCCCCGGAGAGAACTTCTTGCCCTCCAGTGCAGTTTTGCAGCTCAAATTCCATATTCGACTGCCCGCCTGCAAGCCATACTTCACCAACTGCGACATTGCGAAATGTTACTTGCATCTCTTTGCAAGAAACTGTCATAGTATCGCTTTCTCCAGCGCACATCGGCGCGAGCACAGCGCACCAGCGCCCGTCTTTTACGCTCGCTTTTACTTTCTGCTCTCGAAAAGAAACCTCGATAATCTGCCCGTTCTCCCCCTCGCCAAACACCTTTACATTTTTATCCCGCTGCAGCACCATATTACTAGAAAATACTGCCGCCACACGAAACTCTGCCATACAATTCCCTCCACAAACAAATATTTATAATCCGCTTTTTATTTTTCTTCTGATGTTGCCATTTTATTCCTCTCGCACTTTCAGCTCATCTTGTACACGCGCACGCCATAGCCCTCGATCTGCTGTGTTCCCTGTGCCTGCTGCCCGGAAATCAGCTCAACCATCGACGGTTCTATCTTAATTTCTGCATGATCTGCAAGATAATTTAAAACAAAGAAATAGGTTATGCCATCTTTTCTGCGCACTGCCAGCTCGCATCCTTCTGGCATAGAGATCACTTCCTGCCACGGCTCAGCGACAGAAAGTTTCTGCAAAAATACTTTTGCGGTATCTGCCGCGAACGCCGCACCAAAATAATACGCTTCCCCTTTCCCGTAACGGTTGCGGACTAACGCCGGAGTTCCCGCGTAGTAGCTGGACTTGTACGTCGCTAAAACTTCCGCGTTCCCACCGACTGCCGCCAAAAGATCGTTAAATACCGGAGCTGTAAATGTTGTTCCATCCCAGTCTACATAAATCTCCCCATCATCCGGCGCAACAAGAGAATATTCGCAGACATCCGTCCCTGTAAGCTCTGCTGCCAACCCCGGAAGATACTCGGTCACACAGATTCCACGGATATCTTTTTGTCCTGTTCTGCATCCGAAAACCAATTTTCCTCCGGCTGCCACATACTGCTCTAAAATCGTTATCTGCCGTTTGGTCAAAATCTCTGGATGTGGGTAAAACAGCACATCGTAATGCGAAAGCTTTTTCACGATCTCATGGTCATCGGAGATTTTCTGCCCTTCTGCACCACTCTCGCTTTCTTTTGCAGGCAGATTGATATAATCAAATGGAACGTGCAGCTGCTGCATTGCAATAAAAAGCGAATCCTGGCTTTTTCGATCGATTCTTCCATGCCAGTGGTCAAGTTCCGCATCCCATAAATTATCATAATCACGCACGATCGCCACACGCGCATCGTATTTTGCCCCCGCAAGTTCCTGCAAATTTTCAATCTTTTTTTGTATCTCGCAAATCTCGCGCAGTCTGCGGTTTTCTCTGCCGGAATAATCCAAAATTCCATGCCAGTACATCTCCGTGCCAAACGTGCAGGTGCGCCAGCGGAAATAGCTGATATAATCAGCCCCGTGCGCAATGCTCTGCATTGTCCAAAGCGTAATCTGCCCCGGACGCGGCGTCGGTGCTTCCATGGAAACATTCCATCCGTTCGCACCGCTCTGCTGCTCCATAATTCCAAACTGCGGCGAGATCGAGCGCACCTCCGCAAGACTCCTGCTTGACCAGCGGTCTTTCATCGGCTCGTCCAACCAGAAACCGTCCACACTGTACCCAAAGTTCGGGTAGGAATCATAGGTGTAAAAATCAAGGCTCTCACTTGTCATCGCATGATTGTCAATATGACCAAACATCCCGTTCGTCGTAATAAAATCTCCGGGTTTTGTATACTTTCGAAGAATATCCGCCTGCATTTTTGCAAAACTGCGCACGCTGTGCGAAATAAATCTTATGTAATCCAGCATCAAGTGCGGATTTACTGCCATAGTGTTTGTGCGGCGAGGTACATACACCTCTCTCCATGCAGTGTAGGTCTGATTCCAGAATACAGTCCCCCACGCCTGATTTAATTTTTCAACCGTCCCGTACTTTTCTTTTAAAAATTCCCGGAACGCCACCGTATCGCTCTCAGAATAAAACATGCTGTTCTCACAGTTAAATTCATTGTCAATCTGCCAGCCGATTACAGCTGGATGCCCGGCGTAATGAGAGGCAGATTTCTCGACAATCCGGCTCACAAATTCACGGTAAATTTTAGAATTATAATTATAGTGCCTGCGCGAGCCATGATGGATCTTCTCCCCGTCTACCGTCGCGTTTAAAACCTCTGGATACTCGTCCGTCAGCCATGCAGGAGGCGTTGCAGTCGGCGTTGAAAAAATAACCCAAATACCTTTTTCTAAAGCCAGATCCAAAAATTCATCAAAAAATTCATAGGTGAATTCGCCCTCGCGCGGCTCAATTTTGCTCCAGGCAAACTCGGCTATGCGCACTGCTTGAATCCCCGCCTGCTTCATCCGTGAAAGATCTTTCTCCCATATCGATTTATCCCAATGTTCTGGATAATAGCAAGTCCCAATTGTTATATTTGTTCCATCCAATAAAGTTCTCATACTGATATCCTTTCCCACAGTGTTTTTACTTAAAAAAATTACTTTTTAAATGAATTTCGTATCAACAAAGTTTTCTTCCCATTGTCACACCCATAATCGACGCCATCATCAGTCCTCTTGTCCAGCCGGAGGAATCTCCAAGACAGTACAGTCCCTTAATATTGGTATCCAACTCCTGCGTCATCTTAACCTTGTTGCTGTAAAACTTTAATTCCGGCGAGTAAAGCAATGTTTCTGTCCCTGCAAACCCCGGCACAACATGATCCACCGCCTGAATAAAATTGATAATATTTATCATTGCACGGTACGGCATCCCCGCGGTAATATCCCCCGCCACCGCATCCACAAGCGTAGGACGAACGTTTGACTGCGATAATTCTTTCGCCCAAGTGCGCTTTCCATCGAGAATATCCCCATACCGCTGTACCATAATATGTCCTGCTCCAAGCATGTTGGTCAGCTCCCCGACCTTCTGCGCATAAGCGATCGGCTGATTGAACGGCTCCGTAAAATTGTGAGAACATAAAATTGCAAGATTTGTATTATCCGATTTCAATTCTTTATAGGAATGACCGTTGACCACTGCCAAATCATTATCATAATTTTCCTGACTGACAAATCCGCCTGGATTCTGACAGAATGTGCGCACTTTATTCTTAAATGGTTTCGGATATCCAATCAATTTTGACTCATACAAAACATTGTTGACATCCTCCATAATTTCATTGCGCACTTCAACGCGAACGCCGATATCCACCGTTCCTGACCGATGCGCAATATCATACTTTGCACAGATCTTTTCCAGCCAGTCCGCTCCGCGCCTTCCCGCCGCAATCACCACCGAATCTGCAAAAATTTCTTCCGTCTGACCGGTGTGCATCTTCTGTACCAAAACACCGCTACACACTCCATCTTTGTGCATAATATCGCAGCATTCATAGCCAAACATCATATCAACGCCGTGCGCCTGTAAATACTGCTCAATTGAACGATAAATTTCCTGCGCCTTCTCTGTCCCAAGATGGCGGATCGGGCAGTCAACCAATTTTAATCCCGCCTGAATCGCACGCTTGCGGATATCTTTCACCTTCTCGGTCTGCCCAATGCCCTCGACGCGCGTATCCGCCCCAAATTCCAGATAAATCTTATCCGCATAGTCAATTAGTTCCTGCGCTTTTCTCTCGCCGATCAAAGAAGGAAAATCGCCGCCGACCTCATAACTTAACGATAATTTTCCGTCGGAGAACGCGCCTGCGCCGGAAAAACCGGTGGTAATATGACACGGCTGACACCCGACGCACTTTTCCGTTTTTATTTTCGGGCATCTGCGCTTCTCAATCTCGCATCCCTTTTCGACCATCAATATTTTTTTTGTACTTCCCCCGCGCACCAGCTCAAGCGCAGTAAAAATTCCTGCTGGTCCAGCTCCGATAATAACCACATTATATTTCATAAACTGATCTGGCACAAACCTCACTTTTTTTGACGATGTGAGAAGCGCCATCCTCCTTTCTGTCTTAACACATACCAGCTGTAATTTACAATAAACTTATCCGTTTACGACCGCACTCTTCTCTGATAAAATTTTTAAATACCCAAATGAAAATTTTATTTTTCTGTGTTGCTTTCCCCAACAAAATTTACATCCTGTGACAAACGAATCAACTCTGTGATCTCCTGCACTGATATTTTTGTAAAGGCAGCAAGTTCCTCCTCCGACGGCAGCTCGCCGTTTTCTTTTGCCAGGTATTTTGCCGCTTCATGCAGCAGCCCAAGTTTTGCCACAACGCGCTCCTCTTCATCTCCAAGCGCCGCTTCCTCATCGATATATTGTTCCATCTCATATTGAACATACTCTTTTATATAGCGCAGAGGTTCCTTCTGCATCTTTTTCCCTGTGATTTCCTTTAGCACCTGCATTAAAGCGATATTTCCCTCCTGAATCAGATCCTCAAGCAGTACTCCGCGCCCCAAATACGTTCTGGCAATCTCCACAACCTCATATAATGTCGCTTCCAAAAGCGGATGAAATACAATTTCTTCCCCCGCAAGCAGCCGCATTGCAAGTTCCAAACGTTCACTTTCCGTCACTTTTGGAAGCTGCTCTAATTCCTCCAAATAAATCTGCAAATATCTGGAATCTTCACTATCTTCCCAATTTACCGCGCTTTTCTTATCCTTTTCACACCATAAGAAATCATCTGTGTTTTCTGTGCTGCCCTTCTCATTCGCTTGCATCCACTCCGGTTTAAAATCCGGCGCATCTTCTTTGAAATAATCGATACGTATCCCTCGTACCGTTATCTTTTTTTCAAAAAGATAACGATAGATTAAATCAAATTGCTGTTCTGCCAATTCCATTCCAGAAAACGCTTTCTCTACCTCGTCCTTTGTAAGCACATTTCCACATTCACCAGCATAGTCCGCCAGCCATGCAAGTTTTTTTAAAAAACTTTCCTGCTCTAACATTATCCCCTTCTCCCTTCCTTTCAAAGATCAATCCAAAGATAAGCAAAACATTAGATCAATCAAATATTAAATTATTTTTTTTGCTCCGCCTCTTTCAGCATTCGGTAAATATCTTCAAAAACTTTAAAACCATTTTGAAATTCCACTTTCGTAAAAAAGCCACGTTTTCCTGCATATTCAAATAAGTAGCTTGCAAACGCAACAAAATTTAAATGAGAAAAAAGCACCTCATACTTTTTCTGTCTATAATATCCCTCAATAATATCATGCTGATTCATTGCCAGCTCTGCAATTTCTTCCTGCTTTTTTTCCGCTAACATCCGCTCCATTTCTTCTAATTCCTGCCGCATAAACAATTCTTTTAAATCTGTGCAAAAATTTGCTAATTCTTCTGTCATAAAAATCCCCCTGCCGCTTTTAGCGGCTCAAATAGAAATGAAAAACGCAATAGACAATTTTATTTCAAACCAATTGATATCTTTGTATTACAATCTCGACATTTCGCTTTCCCAAAAACTCATGAATGGATGGATAATAAACAACCGACATTCTCTCACTTTGCCCCTGTCCCTGATACAGTCTGCGAAGCGCCTGCTCGCCAAACTTCTTCGCAAACGCGGCTTCCATTTCCTCACCATCCCCAAAATAGACCGCTTCCATCTGTCTGCCGTAAGCATCTTCTACAAGAAACCGAAACATTTTGCGCTGTTTGCCAATCGGAGTCATCCGGCGAATCAAAAGATTTCGCTCCGCAAACACTGGCTTTTCATTTGCCTTGCCGAATGGTTCTAAAACGGACAATTCCTCCACCATCTCCTCTGTGATTCCTGACAGTGCAAGCACCGCGTCAATCGATATTTTAAGCGTCAAATCGTCCTCTGTCAATCCGCACTGTTTATTTAACTGTTCCCGCAGCGGTATAAGATTTTCTTCTGAAAGCGACATTCCCGCCGCCATTGGATGTCCGCCGTACCGCGTCAGCATCCCTTTTTGTTCCGTCAATTTTTCAAACATGGAATACCCTTCGATCGACCGCCCGGAACCCTTGATTCCATCTTCTGCGCGCGTCATCACAATCGACGGTTTATTGTATTTCTCACGCAGTCTTCCGGCGATAATCCCCGCCAGACTCTCATGGCATTCCGGCAAAAATACAACCAGCACTTTATCTTTTGAAAGCTCTTTTTCCACCTGGCGGACTGCCTCTTCGGTTCCCTGAACCGTCATGGTTTTCCGCAGATCATTTAATTCTTTTAACTCTTCTGCAAGCGATTTCGCCAAATCCCAGTCGCGCTCCAGCAAAAGCTCGACTCCCCGCACTGCGCTTTTCAAGCGTCCTGTTGCATTTAAACATGGTCCGAGAATAAATCCAAGATGATATGCACCAAGATCTTTTGGATCAATTCTGTTTGTCTCCATCAGCGCGCGCAGACCAGGATTGTCTGTCTCTCTTAGCATCTTAAGTCCAAGGCTTACCATCGTGCGGTTTTCTCCTGTTAAATCCATTACGTCGCACACAGTTGCCACCGCGATAAACGGAAGCATAGTATGTATCTTTCCATCCTCTTTCGTTATTTCTTTTAAGACAAGCTCTGCCACTTTTCCGGCAACTGCCGCCCCGCACAGCTTTTTATATGGATATGGACAGTCTGGCTGTTTTGGATTTACAATAGCATCCGCCGCCGGAAGAACTTCCTGCAGTTCATGGTGATCTGTGATAATCACTGTTAATCCATGTTCTTTTGCAAGCGCCACCTGCTGCGGCGCCGCAATTCCGTTATCGCAGGTTAATATCGTATCCACACCGTCCGCAATCGCTTCCTCAACCAACCGGTCATTGATGCCATAACCATCCCGAATTCGGTCTGGTATTGCATAATCCACTTTTGCACCGCACTCTGTAAGTGCTGTTATAAAAAGATAGGTTGACACAACGCCATCCACATCGTAATCCCCGATAATGCGGATTTTTGCACCTGCCGCAATTTTTTTTGCGAGAATTTCTGCCGCTTTTTCAGCGTCCTTCAATAATTTCGCTGAATGCAGCTGCGAAATAGACGGATGCAGGTAAGCTTCCATTTCCTCAAAGTCCGTCAGCCCACGGTTTACCATAATCCGCGCCACCGCACCGCTCACCTTAAGCCTGTCGCAGATCGCTTGAAAATCTGCTGATTTATTTTTCACCATCCATTTTTCTTTCATAAACGCTCCTTTCTTTATTTTAAAAAAAGGGCTAGACCTATCTGCAGGCCTAGCCCGGAACTTATTTTTATTCAGCTGTTCCGCTATTTCTTTTTTTATTGATAAAATACCAAACTGTACCAGCAAGACATATGGAAGAATACGTACCCGAAATAATTCCTGCCATCAGCGGAAGCGAAAATTCCCGAATCGATGACACCCCGAAAATAGAAAGTGTAAGTACCATAACAAAGGTGGTCAGCGATGTGTTGATACTTCTTGACACGGTTTGGCTGATACTTGCATTTACTACATCCCGCACGGTATCCTTTTTCAGCTTTTCCTTCATATTTTCACGAATGCGGTCAAATACAACAATGGTCGCATTGATCGAATAACCGACAAGCGTCAGCATACAAGCGATAAATGCATTGCCGACCGAAATTCTTGCCACGGCATAAACCATCAGAGTAAACACAACATCATGCAGCAGCGCAGTTACAGAACTTGCGGCAAATCCAAGATTTTTAAACCGAATCCAAATATAGATCATCATACAAAGCGTAGCTACAATCACTGCAACCACCGCGTCTGTTTTCATCTCACCACTGACTGTACCGCTGATGCTTGTCGAAGTAATATCTTTGCTTGTGACATTGTACTGCTCATTAAGAGCCTCCTCAAGTTTTGCCTTCTTCGCAGTATCAAGCACTTCTGTTTTAATAATTACAGACTCTTCGCCCTGAATCTGCACAACTTCGCCCTGAATTCCAAGCACATCGGAAACTAATTTTTCCAGCTCCTGATTGGACGGCGCAGTCCCCTCAAACACAATTTCCGTCGAAGTTCCTCCCATAAAATCCAGCCCGTAATTTAAAGCGTTTCCGGCGGAAGTTTTCCCGACAATCATCGCCCCAATACAAACAACCGCAATCACGCCGAACAAAATCGTGTAGGTTAAACCATATTTTACAAAATCACGAACTTTTGTGTCCTTTTTGACACCATAAAACTTTTCTTTGTCAAATCCTGCGCGGTAGAATGCAACAAGAATAAACTTTGTCACAAACAGAGCCGTTGCCATCGATAAAACAATACCAATCGCAAGAGTTTGAGCAAATCCTTTTATCGTGCCGGAGCCGAGAAAATACAATACCGCAGCAGCGATCAGCGTTGTTACATTTCCGTCGATAATCGCGGATAACGCTTTTTCAAATCCAAGCTTAATACTAGAGCGAACCGTTTTTCCTGTTCCAATCTCCTCGCGGATTCGCGTAAAAATAACAACATTTGCATCAACAGCCATACCGATGGATAAAATAATACCTGCAATGCCGTACAAAGTTAATGTTACATTAAATAAATTCAGGCAGATTATCATAACTGTCACATAAAGGCAGAGCGCAAGACTTGCGGCAAATCCAGGGATACGGTAAACAACAATCATAAAACCAATCACCAAAAGAAATCCGATCACACCGGCCAACAGCGAAGTATTGATCGCCTCGGTGCCAAGCTTTGCGCCGACAACGGTCGAACGTATCTCTTTTAATTCCAGCGGCAGCGCACCGATGCGGATAATGCTGGCGAGCTGTTTTGATTCATTGAAATCCGCCTGCCCACTGATCACGGCGTTTCCATCGGTAATATGTGCGGACACGCGGGGCGCGCTGTACACTTCACCGTCATACACAATCGCAATAATATTGCGTATGCTTATACCGGACGGACTGTAATTGCTGTATGCGTAAGCTGTAGCATCCGCAAACTTGCTTTTTCCCTCGCTGTTGAGAGCCAAAGCCACTTCATAAGAACTTGCACCGAGATTTCCCTGGCGAATCTCCGGTTCAGCCCCTGAAATACATGCGCCGTCAATCACAACGTCCCCATCTGCAATAATCTCTTCAATGGAGCGCGTCAGAACATAATTATCTTTTTCCGTGCTGTACTCAATATTGGCAACGCCATCTTTCGACTGCCCGTATATAAAATAAATCTTACCTGCATCTCCAAGTTTTTCAAGCACTTCATTTGCATCTGTCACATCTGGGATATCCACATTGATTCGGTTATCCCCCTCCATATACACAGCAGCCTCACTGTTAAAATCCTGCGCGCGAAGCTGCATTTTGTAAAAGGTGTCCTCCATCTCCTGGCTTGTCGGATTTTCTTTCACCGATTCATAAGTGATGCTGACGCCCCCCGCCAAATCCAGCCCTAATTTTACATCGGACATGCTTCCCAGCTTGTCCGCTCCAATCCCGCAGACTGCCACAAATACGGTCGCTGCGATCACGACCATGGTAAGTATAAGGGAAAGGATTCCTTTTTGTTTGTCCTTCATCGTATTTTCACTCCTTGTTCTGTTACAGCTTTGCGATTCACTTGCCTGTCTTATCCGACATTTTTTGGAAAACCAGCAAATCAGCAATCTTGTTTATTATAGCACCCTATACAAGCTTTGGCAAGAAAAAAACTGCAATACAGGCATTTCCCTGCACCACAGTTTTTTCCGACAAAGTCATCGCTTCTTTAGAAATATTTTTTACTTCCCCAAAGATTGCTTTTTTTCAAATCTGCATACTCATTGTACGCGCGTTCCAAAATCTGCTTCTCGTTTGCAAATTTGAGAAGGTGGTACGCCTCATGAAACTTATAATACCCGGAATCCATAAAAAATTCTTCCCTTTGTGGCTTGCTGTAATAACTATCAGACATCATCAGATACCAATGCACATCCTTCTGCACGATATTCTGTGGCGTATTAAAGGTATACTGGCTTTTTCCGACATACTTAATGATAACCGCGTCTGCTCCGGTCTCCTCCCGAACCTCGCGCACTGCCGTTTCCTTGTACTCCTCGCCCTCCTCCACAGTACCCTTTGGCAAGACCCAGCCCTCATACTTGTTTTTATAATTTTTGTAGAGCAGCAGAATCTTTCCCCTGAATATAACAACACCACCACAGCTCGTTGCCTCAATCATCGCAGAGCCTCCTGTTTTTGGTGTCTCAACAAACTAAAGATTAGTATACACCATTTTTACAATGATTTCAACGTTAAAATACATTGGATTTGATTTCCTAATTCTTTTCTTATTTTGCTGCGCTGGCATTTTAGCAAAAAAACATTTCTTGACAAAAATTCCGATTTTTGATAATCTGAAAATGAGAATATAAAATTTTAAAGGAAACTTATTTATGTATTATCATGCATCATCCGTAAAAGATATTTCCATATTAAAGCCAAACAGGTCAAACCATAACATTCCTCTTATCTATTTTTCCAATAAGCGAGAAAATGTACTTGTATATTTAAGCAACGCAGTTGAAAAATTCTGTAAAGAAAATAATTTTCCATACGCAGGGACTTGGATGAAATGGGGTTCTTATGGGTTTGGCAAAGACGGGCGTCTGCAATATTCCGAATATTACCCAGATGCTCTGTCCGAGACATACAAAGGCGTCGCCGGTTCTATCTATTCCTGTGAGAATATCCAGAAAAAAGATTTTCCGCTGAATATTCCAAATGCCTATGTATCAGAAACAGAAACTTTCGTGACGGGCTGTGAATATATAGAAGACGCCTACGCAGAATTTCTTAAAGCAGAACAAAACGGATTGATTACTATTATTTATTATGAAGAATTTATTTCCAAAAGAGCTGACTGGCTAAACAAAACAATAAAAGAAGAATATCGTAAATCAGCAGATCATCCAGAATACCGGTATTTTCTGGAAAATAAATTTAAAAAATATCTATAAATTTCAGCGAACGAAAACTGCAGAACTATGATAGAATGCAAATGTCCCTATTATTTTATAATCCAGCCAAACCAGAATTTATAAAAGATGAAAAGTATTTATTATGCATGCCAAAGCACGAGGTATAATTAATGAAAAATACAGATATTCTTGTTAATCTGCTTATTGCGGATATAAAAAATAAAACGATTCTTGAAGCTGCCTGTGGAGCGGCTGATTTTTCTATTTCTGCATCGGTCTATTCTGATAGCGTTTATTGTATTGATCTCGATGCCAGAAGATTAAACAGCAAGCTTGCTGCAAATTTCCATTTTCAAATTATGGATGCGTCCCAAATGGATTATGCAGATAATACATTTGATACAATTATTCTATACAATGCTTTTTATCATATTCAGTCTCAATGGATTAAGATTGAACCGGAATGCAAACGAGTTTTAAAAGCAGAAGGCGTTATTTATATTGTTGGGACATGGAAATTGGATGTGCATACAATAATGAATGTTTTTGGTGATAAGGCAAAATGGCAAAATCAATTTCTTATTGTTGAAATAAGAAAATAAAAGATTTCCCGAAAAAGGATTTATAGGATCCAAGATACCACAGCTTCCGTTTTACCCCAAAAACATAATATATATTTAGATACCGACATTTATAAAATTTCAAGAAAAATAAAGAAACACAAAAATTTAATTCTAATATTTTACTTGATATAAACCCACAAACCATAAAATAGGAAAAGAAAAACATAATTTATTTTAAATATAACCATAGGTTAATAATTTGATTCTGAAATGAGGGCATTTATGAATTTACTTGAAGATATCAAAAACTATTATCCTCTCAATCTACAGGAAGCGCGCGATCAAGAGCAAATGATCTGGTATATTACAAATCATACCGATTATTTGGAACGCAAAAATTTAACTGGTCATTTTTCTTCTTCAATCTGGACGGTAAATAAAGAGCGCACCAAAACATTGATGGTATATCACAATATCTACAATTCCTGGTCGTGGATCGGCGGTCATGCGGACGGAGTACAGGATCTGCGCTCCGTTGCACTGCGCGAACTTTCCGAGGAAACCGGAGTAAAAAATGCGGTTCTGGTAAGCCCTGAAATTTTCAGTCTGGAAATATTAACGGTGAACGGGCATATCAAAAAAGGGGAGTATGTGCCAAGCCATCTGCACCTGAATGTTACATATCTTGCTGAAGCTGATGAAAGTGAAAATTTAATTGTAAATAAAAACGAAAATCAGGCAGTAAAGTGGTGGTCTTTTGCGGATGCTCTAAACGTACCTAATGAACCTTGGTTTGTCGAATGGGTCTACAAAAAACTGATCGAGCGATGCAAAATTTTTTAGTATGCTTGTCAAAAACAAAAAACAGCAGGCAGTTGAGAAAGGAGGACGGCACTTTATTGTGCCTGTAAAATTCTATGAAAGAAATTATTACAGCTATTATTTTTTTCACTGTGGCGATCGGTTCATTTATTATAAGTGTTCGCTCTTTTAAAGAAAAAGGTTTTCTGTTTAACAACGCTTATCTTTATTCTTCCAAGCAAGAACGCAGTCAAATGAATAAAAAACCATACTACCGCCAAACAGCCATTATATTTTTACTTATTGGTATTGCCCTTTTGTTATATACATTCAATATATTTTTAAACAGTAAATGGATGTTTTATATTATAATCGCCATCATTATTATAACAATTATTTATGCTATTGTTTCCAGTATTAAAATAGAACTGAAAAAGAACTGATTCTATTATTTTATTGTATCCCTGCATCAAAAATACTCGTTCTAAAAAAGACTGATCTGCTCGTAATCTGTCTGGCGTTTTAACAGACCTGGCGTCTTTTTTAAGATTTTTTCAAACGACTGCCCGTTAAGCACCCAATCTTTGATTTCATTCGGCTCAAGAATCAGCGGCATCCTTGTATGTACCGGCGAAACAGACTCGTTCGCCGGTACAGTCAATATTACAAAATACAGTTTATCTGAATATACTTTTGTGCATCCTGCCAAAAATAAAATCTTTTTATCGTCCCGAAAAAACATGTTTTTTTCTTTTTCCTGATTCCACTCGTAAAACCCTGCTGCTGGTATTGCAGCCCTGCTTTGATAAATGCTGTCCCGAAACGTAACCCACTCGCACACTGTTTCGCTGCGCGCGTTAATCATCAATGTTTTTTCTGGAAATCCCCACGTTGCTTTCTCAAAAAGAAGTTTTCCCTCCCGCCCTAAAATCAAATCGATGGTATCACCTGGGCGGATATCGCTGACCGCTCTATCCTGCTGCCACTCTGTTTTTTGAGTATTCTGATTGTTGTTCAAATTTTCCTGTTGTTCTTTACTCTGATCTTTTTGTACTGTTTCTTCTCTATTGATACACAATGTTCTTCCCGCTTCTCTGACTGTCTCGCAATCAATATAATAACGCCCGCACATAAAATCCTCCATAACCAGAGCACTTTTACTTTTTTTGAATTTGCTGCGCTCTGACACATACTTACTTCCAACATTTTTATCACTCGATCTCTACCGTTTCCCCTGCTTTCGAAAAGTTGTCGGGCATACGCCCTTATATTTTGCAAAGCTTTTTGTAAAATAACTCATATCATGAAACCCGCAGTTCAATGCGATTTCTGTCACAGAATTTTCTGTTAAGACCAGCTGTTCCCCCGCCTGTTCAATCCGGTAATAATTCAGATATTCAATCGGAGTTTTTCCTGTAATCTGGGCGAATGCACGGCAGAAATATTTTGGCGACATCCCGGCAATCTTTGCAAGTTCCTTTAATGTAATTGTATTTTCATAATAATCTCTAATGTAAGCCAGCACGCTTTTCAACTTTAATATTTTTTTTCGATCTCGTGAAATCAAGGAATCTGATGCATAATTTCCAATAAAACTGCCAATCAGCTGCCATAATAGCCCGATTGTCGTCCATTCATATCCCTTACTCTCCTGTTCCATCGCCAAAAAGATCTGCTTTGAAAGCTCTGCCTGCGCGCTGTCTGCCAAAAACACCCTTGTATATTTATTTTCATCTGCAATAAACTGTGCAGCGCTTTTTGTACAGACTGGCGTATTGTGCAGCAATGTTTCAAGATCAAACACAATACACTGATAAAATGCATCCTCCGGGATTCCACCATGAACTACTCCACTGCCAACCCAAGCACAGTCACCGGCATACATCACAAACGTTCTTCCATCCAAAGACAATTCAAAACTTCCGCTCTTCACCAAAATCAACTCGTATTCCAAATGCCAGTGAAGAGGCATCTGGTATCTTGGCGACGCACAGTCTACATTATAAAGTTTTATTGGAAAATCAAACGTTCCATGTTTTTTATTTTCATGAAGGCTGCTGTAATTCATAAAAATCCCCTATACTAAAGTACTTTTTATGTAGGCAAGCCAAATATCAAATTCAGCTCTGCAATTTAATCTGCAACACATAACACAAATTCGCGCATAAAAAATTTTTCAAACGAATCACCGTAAAATGTGAATATTGTCATAATATTTTGCCATAATCGCCCACGACAGCAGGCAAAAAACAAGATATAATATCGATAGATATTATATCCGCGCTGATTCGCGTCCAACCGAAAGAAAAACAAATACATCGGCGAATCATGCGCATCAATAATAATAACCATACCATTGTAACTTTGCTATGTCAATAAAATCGGAGGTCGTAATGCAAAATTTAGACGAAATCAAAGAACAAATATGCGATGTGTGCCATAAAATGTGGCAGCTTGGCTGGGTTGCGGCAAATGATGGAAATGTAAGCGCGAAACTTGAGGATGGAAGAATTATCGCCACTCCCACCGGAATCAGCAAATCCTTTATCACCCCGGAAAAACTTGTGATTTTAGATCACGACGGAACCATTCTTGCCGCGGAAAACGGTTATCGTCCTTCCAGCGAAATTAAAATGCATCTAAGATGTTATGACAAGCGTGATGATGTAATGAGCGTAATCCACGCACATCCGCCGGGCGCAACAGGTTTTGCGGTAGCCCACAAAGCAATGGATATGTACAATATGATCGAGGATGTCGCTGTGATCGGCTCGGTTCCGCTCACCCCTTATGGAACTCCTTCCACCACGGAAGTTCCTGATGCGATTGAGCCTTATCTTGAGGAACATGATGTTATGCTTTTGGAAAATCACGGCGCGCTTGCTGTGGGAAGCGATGTACTCACCGCTTTTTACCGGATGGAAAGTCTCGAACTCTGGGCAAAAATCACAATCAACGCTGTAATTCTTGGCGGAAGCTACGATATCAGCAACAAAAATATTCAAAAGCTGATTGATCTGCGCGGATATTACAAAGTAACAGGCAGACATCCTGGTTATAAAGTATTTCAGCCAAACGATCCAATGCTTCATAAAAAAGATTAAGTTTCTTGCAGAAGAAATGCAGCACAGAAAGGAAAATTTTCATGTTAAAGGGAATTCCAAATATTCTTTCTCCTGAACTTTTCATGTACCTTGACCAGATGGGACATGGCGACGAAGTTGTGATCGCGGATGGAAACTTTCCGTGTCACAGCGTCGGCAAAAACTCTGTTGTAATCCGCGCGGACGGGCATGGTGTCCCGGAAATTCTCGACGCGGTGCTTCAGCTTTTTCCCCTTGATACATACACCGAAAAACCGGTGGCACTGATGGATTTGGTAGAAGGGGATTCGTGCGGCACGCCTTGTATCTGGAACCAATATAAAAAACTTTTAGAACAGCATGAGCCAAAACATCACACCATTGAATATATGGAACGTTTTGCTTTCTACCGCCGTGCAGAAAAAGCGTACCTTATTATCGCCACAGGCGAAACGGCAATCTATGCAAATATTCTTCTAAAAAAAGGCGTAGTAAAATAAATATAAAATACTTATCCCGAAAGATTTTTATTTTATAAAATTCGGGAAAGTTTCTATAGAACAAAAATTCACTTACAAGTTTGTGTCTGCGCTGCATCCACAAACTTGAATCACACAAAAGCAGCGCAGAAAAGAGGATGTTTATGCAGTACCCAAAAATTGGCATTCGCCCTGTAATTGACGGGCGCTGGGGCGGAGTCCGCGAAAGTCTTGAAGAACAGACCCTTGGAATGGCTCGCGCCGCCGCAGAACTTATCGAAAACAATGTAAAATATCCAGACGGCACAAAAGCGCAGTGCGTAATCAGCGAAACCACGATCGGAGGCGGCGCGGAAGCCGCAAAATGCGCGGAACAATTCTCAAAAGAAAATGTTGTTGCAACTTTAAGCGTAACACCGTGCTGGTGCTACGGCTCAGAAACTTTTGATATGGATCCGCAGACCATCAAGGCAGTGTGGGGATTTAACGGCACAGAACGCCCTGGCGCCGTCTATCTTGCCGCAGTTATGGCAGCTTACGCTCAAAAAGGACTTCCTGCATTCTCCATCTACGGGCATGATGTACAGGATATGGGAGATCAAAACATTCCTTCGGATGTAGCAGAAAAAATTATCCGTTTTGCAAATGCTTCTCTATGCGTAGGCTGGATGAAAAATAAATCTTACGTCAACCTTGGCGGCGTCGCTATGGGAATCGCAGGCAGCTACTGCAACGCGGATATGTTCCAGAAATATTTCGGCATCCGCGCGGAATGGGTGGATATGACAGAAATTCTGCGCAGAATCACGCTTGGAATCTACGACGTTGAGGAATATGAAAAGGCACTTTTGTGGATTAAGGAAAACTGCAAAGAAGGCTTTGATTTAAACAGCGGCAAATCCCTCCCGGAAATTATACAAAAATCAAAAGTCGTTCCGCCGGAAAAAGACTGGGAATTTATCGCTAAAATGACAATCGTGATCCGCGATATTTTATATGGCAACTCAAAACTTGGCGAGATGGGCTGGCATGAGGAAGCTCTTGGCAAAAACGCTGTAGCAGGCGGATTCCAGGGACAGAGAAACTGGACAGACTGGCTTCCAAACGCAGATTTTACAGAGGCAATTATGGCGTCCTCGTTCGACTGGAACGGTCCGAAAGCTCCGACCCCGTTTGCCACGGAAAATGATACGTTAAACGGCGTGGCTATGATGCTTGGAACGCTGGTCTCCCACACGGCTCCTTGCTTTCATGATGTGCGCACCTACTGGAGTCCAAAAGCATGTGAGCGCGTAACCGGTGTAAAACCGGATGGAATCGCCGCGGATGGTTTTATTCATTTAATCAATTCTGGGGCAACGGCGTTAGATGGAAGCGGCGCTGCAAAAAATGCGGACGGAAACGGCTGTATGAAACCATTCTGGGAAATGACAGAAAACGATATCCGCGCCTGCCTTGACGCGACAGACTGGTGCAGGGCAAACTATGAGTACTTTAGAGGCGGTGGATTTTCCAGCCATTTCCGCTGTAAAGCACAGATGCCTGTCACAATGCTGCGCGTCAATATTATTGATGGCATCGGGCCGGTTCTTCAGATTGCAGAGGGCTATACCGCAGACCTTCCTGATGAAATTCACAACACCATTGATAAAAGAACGGACCCTTCCTGGCCGACCACATGGTTTGTTCCAAACCTGACCGGCAAAGGAGCCTTTAAAGATGTTTACAGCGTAATGGCAAACTGGGGTGCCAACCACGGAGTTACCGTTTATGGGCATGTCGGTGCAGATTTCATTACACTTGCCTCCATGCTGCGCATTCCTGTCGCTATGCACAATGTCGAGGAATCTAAAATTTTCCGGCCACACGCCTGGTCCGCTTTCGGCACAGAAGATATCCAGTCGGCAGATTACCGCGCCTGCGCAGCTTATGGGTCTTTGTATCAATAACAGCGGAATTTGTACTGGAGCATCACAAATTCAGATTGCGCACATTGCTTCAGTATTAGGAGATTATTATGCAGTTACACAAAATCGTACAAAGAGATCTCACGGAAACAGAGACAAAAACAATACAGCATTTTCAATATTATTACGACAGCAAAAAATGTTTTGCACTGATCGGCGATTATGTCGTTGCTGTATTATCGGATGATAATTCCGGCAGTCTGGAAAAACTATCGCAGGAAGCACTCGACAATATGTCACAAGTTTTAAATACCCCGCCGGATTTTACCACCTATGTTATGGACGACATGTTTGGTCTGGTGACAATGCATTATGGAATACATGCGGTAAGTTCAAATCCATTGTCCAAGGAAGAGATTTCCTCAGACAAAGTGGAGATCGCCACGGCTCTCACGATAAGAAGTCTTTGTTTAAACGCTTGTGAATCCGCCAATATTATTGCAATAATCGACGAAGAACTCTAAACTAACTTATGCCAGAGAAAAACCAGGCAGAACTTTAAACTTTGTTTGTACAGACAAATTATAATTTAAAAACAAAGACTGCTGCAAAACAGTGTTTTTCCAGCAACACACAGTATTTTATCAAATCATATTTTACTGTATATTGCAGAACTAACGCTATTTTGCAGCAGTTTTAAACTGTTTTAATCCTATTTAATTTTCTTTTGTCACAGAAAACATATCGATCTGCGTCGGCGAAAAATAACAGCGGACTCCTGCCGCGCCATTGAGAAACGGTCTTGCAGAATCTTCATATTCCATCAGCACCTGTCCATCCAAACTTACGGTAAGCTTTGTCCCAACTGCGGAAACTTCTAAATTATAATTCTGATCTTTTACAACCGTGACCTGCACTTCTTTTAGTACTTCCATACGGTAATTTATTTTTGCTAAAATCAATCGTTCCTCTTGCAGTCCTACATAATACCCCTGAAGGAAATATGTCCCGGCGGACGCGCTGTTTCCTGCTCCTCCAAGCGCTGGATTGCTCGCTCTTATCAGAACTCCTGCATCCATGGTTTTATCCAAAAACTTAAACTCTGCTTTTACGGTATAATCTCCCCAGTGTTCACTGCCATAAAGCCGTTTCCCAGTAGAGGAAGCCTCCTCATTGAGGATCAAAGCTCCGTCTTTGATGCGCCACTTTCCATCAAAATAGATGTAATCATCCAAAATAGAATCATAAGTAAGCATTAGATCTTTTACTGCTTCGCTTTTGGAAAGTGCAAATTCAGAAACTGCTATCTCTCCTTTTTTTGCCTGAATGCGCAGTACAGCGCTTCCTTCGCTTAGTGCAATCCCCCGCAGACAGCTTGTTTTATAAGATGTGGCGGCTTCGGTTGAATGCAATGTTTCTTCGGCTATCGGTTTGCCATCTATAAAAATCTGATAGTCTGCCTGCTGATCTGCGGCGTAAAAAATACGAAAATCATACCTTCCGCTTTCTGCAATTCGAATTTTATAATCTGCATAATCTCCTTCTTTTAACAGAATGCTTTCGGTATTTTTTTCTCCATGTACCGTCTCTAACCGAGTGCTGCTCTCTTTATAAGAAATTCCGTCAACTATACCTGGAACCGGCTTTTCATAAGTACATGCCCCGCTTCCTCCCGAATCATTGGAACCGCCGATAAATCCAAAAAAAGCATCTCCATCTTCTGAAAAATACCCGATTTTTCCCCCGGATAAACCGCTTGTAAATTTTCCTGCAAGCCTGTCGTTAAAATACAGCACATACTGTTCTTTTAACTTTTCTATCTGAAATGCCTGAAGCGCAGAAAAATCGATATCCTCCCCAAAACTTCCTTTTAGCTCAAATTCTTTTTCTGTTTTTTCTCCTTGTTCCACCAGTTCAATTACCACGCTCTGCCGATCTTTTGAAAGACAAAACCGCCCGTAATTGTTTTCATCCTGATAACCAAAAATTCCTCCGAATCTTCCAGACGCACTGCTGCCACGAACATGATATTCTGCTGTAAATTGATCGGCAAGCTGTTTTTCTGACAATATAGAACCATCTTTTATCGAAAGCCCCCGCCCTGTCACAGAAGCATTTTTGCAATTCCATCCTTCCAGATCCTCTTTCACCTCAAAATAAGCGTAAAGAAAAGGCATCTTCGGCGCTTGTTGGGCAGTGGTTGTCGGTCCTAATACTTTCATTGTATCCCCGTGAAAAATAATGCGGTCAATATTCATTTCACGTTTTGGCATTCCTTCCACCGCATGACCAGTCAATGTGTGATAGACAAGATAATAGCTGTCAAGATCCGGTCCCTTTACCGTGGAGCTATGTCCGATTCCTACAGGATCGTTAAGCGCATGAACAAGAACCGGATTATTTTCGCCTGGATTAAATTTTTCTGGGCTGTCCCCCGCGCCGTAATTGATGCGATAGCCTTTGCTAAATACATGATTTCCCGTGTATGTTAAAAAATATGCCCCGTCGTGGAAAACTACCATCGGTCCTTCGGTCCAGCCGTCCATAAAAGCGTTTACCATAAGTTTTATCGGGCTGATCTGATTTGGTGCGCTCATTTCATGAGCGACAATGCCATCGTCGCTTGCATGATAAAAATACCACTTTCCATTATGATCGATAAATACCGAGCCGTCAATGGAAAATCCTAGGTTATCTGAAATTACCTGAAATGGTCCTGTCGGAGAAGAACTGCTCAGCACATAATGCCCGTTTCCTGCCGGAGAAGTGTACATATAAAACATTCCATTATAATAGACCACTTCTGGAGCATAAGCACCTTTTGTCACGGGTTCTTCCGTGCAAAAGCCTTCATAATGCCATGTTGCCAAATCTCCAGAGCTAAAACATTTTACTCCCGCATGAGTATCTCTTGTACTCATATATAGATAGTATGTCCCATTGTACCGCATCACATAAGGATCGCCGGTTCCGTAATCATACCAGGTATCTTTTCTTATGCTCTCGATTGGATTTTTCAGTTCGGTCTGCCCTATACTTTCCCTCCAAGCAGAAATTTCCTCCGGCACGCTATTATTGTTATCTGAATTATTTTCATCAAAATCTTTTTCTTCCACCGGTTTTTCCTCCTGCTCTTCCCTTTTTAAATCCCTGTCCTGACATCCGCCAAGGCAGGATACTACCACAGCCCACAACAATAAAAGATATCGAACTTTTTTCATACTTCCTTCCATTCTGCCCTGTAAGCTCCCTTCATTCTGCCCTGCAATCTCCCTTTATTCTGCCTTGCAATCTTCCTTTTCTTCCGCCTTATAAGCAGTATTTTTATCTGCTGGATTTTTTTAACGTGCATCACAAATTCCGGGGATTTTGTTTTCTTATTTAATTCCCGAATGAGCCATTGTGTTCATTACCTGGCTCTGCAAAATAACAAACAGCAGAATATTCGGCAAAAACATAATCAAAGATGCTGCTGCGGCAATTCCCTGCCCCGCCACAGTCGCATTTGCATTTACCAGGGTACTCATATAAAACGCCAATGTTCTCATGCTCTCTCTGGAAGTAAACATACTTGAAGTTTCAATATTTCCCCAGACCTGCTGAAATGATAAAATGCAGGTAGTTGCAATCGCGGGCTTAATCAACGGCAAAATCACTTTTCGGTAGATTACAAACTTACCCGCGCCGTCCACAACCGCCGCTTCCATCAGTTCATTCGGCACCTGGTCGATAAACTGTTTTACCAAAAACATTCCTACCGGCATTGCAACCAAAGGCAATGTATGCGCGAAATAAGTATCCATAATCCTGATCTTATCAATCACCAAATACCTTGGAATCAAAACGGCAGCCGGAACAAACATCATGGAAATCGTGTTGATTTCAAACAAAAGTTTTTTCCCTTTAAATTCGAGCTTTGACAATGCAAACCCCGCCATAGAGCCGACAAGTATATTTAATGTGACGACAAAAAACGTTGTCAAAAAACTGTTGAGTGCATAGCGGCCGATGGATACAATCGATTCTGACGAAACTTTTGCCAGATCTCTAAAATTGTCGATCGTGGGATTCTCCACCACAAATTTGGGCGGAAACGCATACAGCTCGCTTAATGGCTTGAAAGCATGGTTTATTATGTAGACAATCGGCAGTGCCATAAATAAAGCCAATGGTATTAGTACAATATAAAACTTCACTTGATCTTTATGGAATCCTTTTGGGTTAATTGTAATGCCTTTCATAAATAAACCAGCCTCCAAACATTATTTATTCTTAATTTCCAAACTGACGAATCCACTCGTCCTTCAATTCGTTCGCCTTTTTTGTCAGCTCTGCGGCGATATCTGCAGGCGCGAGTTCTCTGCGGTCAAGCTGTCCAAAAATATCATTGTCGTTGCACCAGGCAGTAAACTGGTCGTAGCCAGGTGCTACCGGACTGCAGTGCGGAATAATATTGGTCAAATGATCGTACAGCGCGTGAAAATCTTCCCGATCTGTAAATCCTTTCACTGCATCCCACGCTTCTTTATTTGTGGAAACAGGCATGCGGGATACCGCAGTAAGACCAGCTTCCTTGTAACCTTCATAGCGGTTTAACACGCCTTCTTTTCCCCATGAAGTCCATTTCTGAAGTTCCCATGCCTCTCTTGGATGTTTTGTGCTGGCAGCAATTACACCATAGTCAACAATCGCTATCTGCTGTCCGGTCGGGCCTGCCGGCTGCGGATAATACAGCCATTCATTTCCTGTCTGAGCAGTGTAAGTATCTTCAAATGCCGCAATCGTCCATGTCCAGTCAAAATGCATTGCCGTTCTGCCGTAAGCTGGCGGCCACGCGCCCTCATCGCCAAGGAAACGCAATTTGTCCTCCGCCGGTTCCCACTCGCACACATCATCGTCAATCCAGTCCAGACGCAGGTTGTAAGCATCAATCCAAGTCTGGTCAAAATGATACTCCGTGCCATCCCAGCCGCGCAGAGACTGTCCGGCATTATACTGACCTATAAAATAATCCGCATAATTTGGGTTGGAAGTTCCGAAATAAAATTCGTCTGGGTGTGTTATCCGCTCTGCAATTTCCTTAAATTCGTCGATCGTCCAATCATAAGACGGCAGAGGTTCATTGTAATTTTCAAAATAAGTCTTATTTAAAAATACAAGATACGGGAACATTACCGTAGGCATACTGTACAATTTTCCATTGATTTTTGCCGCATCCACCATGGAAGGATAAACTTCCTTCGCATCCGGGTCATTCTGATAAAATTCTGTAACATCAAGCGCCCACTCGTTTGCGACTGCATTTGTCACACTGTGAACCCAGAATACATCCGGCAGAGAACCTGTTGACGCCAAACTTACCAGACCGTCCTCCCACGCTGCCGCATCCACCTCGACAAACTCAACCTTAATATTTGGATACGCATTCATAAACGCTGCAATCTGTTTGTCTCTCGCTTCTTTTTCTCCCTTTTCTGCAAGCCCCCAGCACGCATAAGTAAGCGTAATCTCCTCGGTTGTCATCGGAGGCAGACCCGTTTCTTGTGGGTTTTCTTCCTTTTTGCCCTCGTCTTCGGACGAGTTATTATCCTTTTCCCCCGCACTTGTAGGAGAGCTGCTTGGCTTTGTATCTTCCTTCGGTTGCTCCTCTTTTCCGCATCCGGCAAACAGCATAGCCGACATAGATAATGTAAGTGACAATGCAATCCATCTTTTTTTCATAGTAATCCTCCATTCCGAGAACGTTTCCATTCGAGGAACCGCAAGAGAATGCTGCAAATACAGTTTCTCTTGTCGGATCTGGGCTGATTTGTGACGTTCTCGGCACAAACAGCCCTGTGAAAAATAAGTACATCCGCATTATTTTTCACAGCAATCCTCCATTTCTGCATTTTGATATACCTCTTATTCTCCGGTAATGCCGGAACGGTCGATCCCTTCTACAAAATACTTCTGTAAGCAGAAATAAATCAACAGCAAGGGCGCTATCGTAAGTACAGTCGCGGCCATTTTAATAGCCTCATTCGCAACATTTCCATCGCTGTATGCAAACCACCCGGAAGCCTGTTTCATATGTTCCAGATAGACCGCATCAAAATTTTGCAATTCCAGCAGCATTGTGCTGACATTTGTCTTTACCTTTCCTCCTGTTAAATAAAGAGCGGTAAAATAAGTATCGTTCCAATACCAGACAAACGAGAAAATAAAACTGATGATAAATGCCGGTATCGCTAATGGTATGGCAATTCCAAAAAAGATTCGCTTTTCCGACGCGCCGTCCACCCTGGCAGCCTCATCCAAAGAAAGCGGAGTCTGTTTAAAAAACTGCATAAAAATCAAGATAAAAATTGCGCTTTTTGTTCCCTGTCCAAGCATTGCCGGATAAACCAGCGTTTTCAGCGTCCCAATCATGCCATAATCAGAAAACATCATATAATTTGGAACCAGCAAAATGTAAGGCGGAACAATAAATGTAACCAGAACCAACGCCATCAAAAGTTTTTTCAGCGGAAAATCGTACCTTGCAAGACCATATCCAGTCAGCGCACAGACAGCAGTCTGCGCCAGCGCCGGAAGCAGCGCTCCCAAAACGGTCGGCCAGAATGTCTTGTCAACATTCATCGCCTCCAAAGCTTCCTTGTAATTGTCCAAAGTAAACTGTGTCGGTATCCACTTTACCGATGCATCCAGCAAATCGGTCAATGTCATAAAACTGGTGATAAACATATCAAGAATCGGATACAAATACACAAACCCCAGCGAAATCAGCAAAAGATAAATAAAACTCTGGTAGAGCCATCCTCTATGGTTCGGTCTGCCCCACAGCCTGCTTTTTCCTCTTACATAGACAGCAGACCAATTTGTATCAGCTTTTTTTCTTTTTCGCATTCTGATACCTCCTTATCTCGCTTTTGGTCATATAAGAATGTTTTACTTTTGTTTTTCTTTCATGCCCAAACAGCAGATAGCACAACCCGATTGCTGCGAGAATGCACAAAGAATAGATCCATGACATGGCGGCAGATATACCAAACCCTTTATTTACATTTAACATATAATCGCGTATCAAAATAATCACATCATTGATCTCCGAAGTTGCCAAAAATACGGTGACATAAATACAGCCGATCAATATCATTCCGCGCATGGAAGGCAGCACAATCTTCCAGAACGAAACCCAGGACGAAGCGCCGTCCATATAGGCTGCTTCATACAACGAGGCGTCAATTTTTTGCAGCCCGGCAAAGAAAATCAGCGTCGGCACTCCCGAATACCAAAGAATCAGCAAAAGCTCGCTAAACAAGGTCTGAACAGGCTGCTGCAAATAGGACGGCAAAAAGCCGCTGATCGCATCGTACACGCCGTACTGCTCAATTAAGGGGATTGTTGTAGAACCGGTATTTAACAGCATATTTAAAACCGGACCGCTCACCACAATAATTGGAAGAAAAAACAATGTTCGAAACAATCCTTTGCACTTTACCTTCTGATTTAAAAGAATTGCAATCACCAGGGAAAATACAATAATCAGAGGAAGTTCCAAGATAAGCTCCACCAAAAAATTGCTTAAACGTTCTACAAAAGCGGCGTCCTTCGTAAAGATATCTGCAAAATTTCCGCTTCCAACGTAGTTCATCTTACGTCCCTGCGCCGTGATTACCACTTTGTTTAAACTAAAAACAACGGACTGGATCAGAGGATAGGCAAAGAAAATCACAAAGCCAATGGTCCATGGCAGCATAAAAATCCATCCCACCAAACTATGTCTGGCTGACAATTTCAGAATTTTTTTTCGTTTTTTCACCCTGCACCTCCTACTTTACCAGAAGATAGGACAGCGGCCGAACCACAATATCCTCGTATAAAAATTCATTTTCTGAGTAATTGATATAGATTGTGACTCCATTTTTATATATTGTCATAACAACATTTTCTCTCAGCGTTCTGTGTTCTTGAATACCGGTTCCTTCCAGCTGTTCAAATACCTCCGACAGCTCTTTTTCATAAGCGAGTATTTTATCTTTCAAAACAGAATACTCGGAAGTATAAATATAAGATGAGTTTGTATTTCTAAGTTTTACCGGCGATTGATTTGTCACCAGAAAACTCGGATAAGCCCCATACTCCAACAGTTTTAAAAAGAAAACTTTCTCGTTGGACTGAAAATTGATATAAGGCGCCCAATAAGGAATATAGCCTCGAAGCACAGTCTGGAGAAACGGCACTTCTTTTGCAATATAATTATAGCCGGAAGTCGCCATAGGAATATCGTAATACTGCTTTGTCAAATCCCAGAGATAAGCGTTTGGATTTGTCATTCCAATCTTCTCAAACTCTGCAGTTTCAAGAATTTTATGATACTGCACAGCGCAGTCTCTTCTGGAATAGATCGTTCCTTTAAAATAATAAGAGTACAACTCTTCTGGCAATCCAGAAAAACCAACCGCGCGAATGCTTGTATCTTTATATTGCTTATTTAACTTCTTTAAAATTTCCAAAGACCTTGCAGGAGTTTGATAGTACATACTTCGAAACAGTTTTTGAAACGTTGGTTTTTCCACAATTACCTGGTTGATGCCTTTTACAACTTCCCTTGTTGTATCATACAGTTTAGAACCATTCGCCAGCAAAAGCTCCTGCTGCAAAGTAAGAAAAATTCCCTTTTCCTGCAATTTTTCCGCGAAATCCAAAAGTTTTTTTTCGCTTCCCAGCGTTCTTTCTATTCCAACTTTTGTACTTCCGTAATTTCCCGTCGCTCCGCCTTTTTGATATCCTGTATAGACCGGCAACAGATCCGTAATCCCCTCTTTTGTCAGATCTTCAAGAATATTTTCCATTTCCTCTATGGTGGTCATCGGAACAACAGACTGAAACAAAAGCCATTTTTCGGAATCTGCCCCAAAGAAATCCAATTTTATACAAAAAGAATCTTCCTGTTTTGTCAACACGCCATTCTGAACCAGGTAATTTTGATATGCGTTCGCCAACCCTGTATAGCTGGCGTCCTCCCCCGCAGCAAACAGATATTTTATCCCAAGATTCCGAAAATCTCCCTCGCTTTCATAGGCGGGTACGCCCGCTGCTCTTGCGGTCTGTTTTGTGTAGATATCCCGGATTCGGAATTTTGCAGTCACCCAGTTGTAAGGCGTTGTGACCCCGTTTGGATACGCCACCAAATCCGCGTGATACTCTCCGTCGGTCACAATTCCCAAAAAACCGCTTTTCTCTTCCTCATATACCATACCAAACACCGGCATTCGGATTTCTTTTGGCTCTGTCACTACGGGCTTATTATAATAATTCTGCGCGGCTGCTTCGACTCCTGCATTTTTGCCGTAAATCATTTTGGAATAAGCATTTTTAAATTTCTTCTGATGATCTTTTAAGTCGATAATTGCGCCGGAACCTTCAGGAATCACCATATAACCTTCTTTTTCGCCGGGCAGAGTAGCTCCCATCATAGGGTACAGCCATACTGCTCCCAGAAAGTAAGTGTCCCCCTCCTGCATGGATTCCCTCGGCACATAGACCGTTACGCCATCCTCTGCAAGTCTTACCTGAAGCTGCATACAAAATCCATAGGATTCAAATTTTAAATCCGCGTCAAAACCGTCCGAAAAATACTGGACTGTCTTTGTAACTTCTTCACCGGCAACGGAAACCGTGGTAGATGCGGAAGAATTTCCCGAATAAAATTCCAGCGAAATCCCCGAAGAACAAAATCCGTTCCAAAGCTTATTTCCCTCGGTGTAATCTTTTACCGAAGAATATTTCTGCCCGGAATTTTTATCTGTTATTGTAATTCCCATGGTCTGTTCATCCAAAGTCAACAAAAACCTGCTGTTTTCCATCGCACATTTCTCATTTTTCTGAACGGTATGCATTGTTTTGCTTTCTTCTGCCGCCTGAAATATACTGTTATCTTCTCTGCCGCCTCTTCGGAGGATCAGCACAGTTAAAATTACTGCCGCGCAGCACAAGATCGCCAGTATTATAATTCTTTTTTTCTTTCGATCAGCCACGATAGTATCCCTCCTTATAGATTGCCACCAAAAAATCCGACACTTGTTTTACCAGCGCAAATACAATAATTCCTGCAACTACAACCACCAGCATTGTAAACGCGGTAAGCGCAATACTGATCAATGTTTCCTTGTAGGTATAGCACTGGATCTCCCGTATCATAACCACAACCAGCACGGCGGTTCCCGCTGTCATAATAAAATTTAACATGGAAATCAGAAACGCTTCATTGTTCGTCAATACATGACTCAATAAAAACACTGCCGGTTTTAAAAAAATATAAGGCATAAAACAGTAGGCAAGACAGCAGTAACTCTGCTGAAACGTCGCCTCTCCATTGCGGATGGCGCACACCATATTGTTGCATACTGCAAATAGAAGCAGCACGCCAAGCACTGTGACAAAATCCTGTCCCAATTCATAGTATCCGTCTGCAACCTGCTTAAATAAAAATCCGCAATAGTATTTATTCACAATAAAAATCAAGAAAATTAAGAGATAAATCAATGTTGCAGCAAGGACAGATACCTTTTTTTCGTGCTTGATTCCATAAAAAGCGTCCGCTGGATTTTTCAGCACATATTTTAGATATCGAAATTCTTTTACCCGCTTTTTGTTTCCAAACACCTTAAAAGATTTTTTTAACTGCCGGATTCCCAAAATCCGATCCCCATAATTCTTCCATATCTTTTTTAAAAGAACAAAAGCGAGAATCATCCAAAACAGTTTTATCATATTGGCGCGCAGCCATTGGTTGCGCACCTGCCAGAACGAATCGGAATACGTTGATTTTGCTCCTCCATTTCTGGCCGCCTCCATCGCCCCGCTGTAGTCTTCCAGTTTATACAGCGATTCTGCAATTCCCTTGTAAGCAAAATCAAATAAACTGTTTTTACTTAAAACTTCCTCCCAGGGCTTCTGACTTTCCAAATATAATCCATCCTGATACAAGTTTAATGCTTTATGTACCATACCTGCATATTCTGTTGTCTCAAATACTGTGATATCTCCCCGGTTCTGGTCCAGCACATACAAATTTCCTTTGCTGTCCACATCAATTGCCACCGCATTTACAAAAAGCCCGATTCTTTTGCTTCCGTCGTCCTTTCCTGAAAAGTAGAACAACAGACGCCCTTCTCTTGTATACTCAAAAATATATCCGCTCTTTGATATCACAAAAATATTATCAATATTTCCCGCTGCCACATCCGCTGCCAGGCTGTCCGTATAGATACTATCAAGCATATTTCTGCCCGCCATATTGTACTTTTTCAAGCCCTGCCGCACATTTTCTCCCTGCGTTACCGTGTAAATCAACCCCGTTTTATCAATATCCAGGTTTACTGCCGACGCAGGTACATTCTTCTGCATACTCGCCATCTGTTCTTCCGTAAAAATCAACCGTTTTATCCGATCTCCCAGCGAAATAGAAGTGTCATTTGCGCCAAAATACCCATAAAAATCCCCGTAATCCGAGATTGTCATAATCCCGTTTCCATTTCCCTCGGACAGTGCATAAACGGTTCCCGCCTCATTGACAACAACCTTTGTCGGCGCGTACTTTGCTGTTTTTCCAAACAGCGGGCTTGACGGAGTTTCAAAACTTTTTTTGAACGCCCCCTCCTTTGTGTATACGATAATTGCTTTTGCCCCTTTATCAGCGACATAAACCTCTTCTTTTTCTGTTACAAATACGCCGGTTGGACTTTTTAAACCCTCGGTAAGCTCCCCGATATAATTTCCCTGACTGTCGCAGATCAGTACCCTTTTATTTCCGGTATCCGCGATATAAATTATATCTTTGTCTGTAATAAACAAATCGGACGGCTTGTTTAAACCCTGATCATCGATCTTATCCCAGAGTGCTTTCGGCAGATAACCGTCAACCGTGCGCACCAAGTTTCCATCCTTATCAAAAGTCAAGGTGGTGTAAGATTCCTCTCCTGCCCGCGCTGTCACTGGCTGTAAAACCGCTTGAATCAACAAGACAAATGCGAACAGCGCCACTTTTTTCTTTATCCGCTTCATGCTCGTTCCCCTTTTCCATTATTTCAATCTTCCCGAAATACTTTTCCTGCTGTTTTGGAAATTGCGTAGATAAAGACTAACAGCACCAGTGAAACTGTAGATGCATACCCCATTTCATAGCGCAGAAACCCATAATCCTCAATATGGTTTACAATCAGCTGGCCCGCGTAGCCGGGCGTCGGGTTGGAACCGCTCAACTGCACGCCTATGGCTCCTACGGAAAAGGTATTTACCACCGCCATCACAGCGGCAAACATCATCTGCGGTTTCATCTGCGGAATTGTAATATAGAAAATTTCCTGGAACCGGTTTCTCATTCCATCGATCATCGCCGCTTCGTAATATTCTGGATTGATGTTAAGAATTCCTGCAAGAATCGCCAAGAATCCCACTCCCATACTGCTCCAGAGCGATACTACAATCATAATCGGAAGCAAAAACTCGGCGGATGTTGTAAACAACAGCGGTTCTGATATAATCCCTAATTTTGTTAAAAAGTAATTTGCATAACCATTCGGATCGCTCGCGAAAATAATTTTCCACACAACGCTCATAGCAATACCGGAAGTAAGCGAAGGCGAATAAATCAAAAGCGCCAAGATCGTCCGCGGGACTTTGCTGATCTGGGCTAACATCCATGCTAACAAAAACGATAAAATATAGCCCACAGGCCCGACAATAAAAGCAAAAATACAAGTGTTTGGCAGGACATACTGCATAAAAATATCATCCTGCGTCAACAGATTGATGTAATTCAAGAAATCCACAAACTTTGGAAATTGAACAGCATCAAAATTCGTAAAGCTTAACACGATCGCTGCGATTACAGGAATGACGATAAATACGATAAAAAGCACTGCGTAAGGCAGCAAAAACCAGACAGCCGCGTTTATTTTTATTTTTCTTTTCATTCTAACCATTCCTCTATCAGCCTTATATCAGGTATCACAAGTTTCTTTTTGGTATTTCCCTTGCTGTCAATGTATCCGAATTCCTCCAGCTTTCTGTGAAACTCCGCATTGATGCGTTTCTGAGCGTTATCAATCGCCGTTCGAAGATTGATGTCCTTCGTCACCACATCGATTACAATATTGCCCAATTCCCGCTCGATCATATAGCTTGCCGGCACTCTTGCAATCTCGTTTGTCCAGCCGATCTGTTCCAAAATTACGCTTTTATGCTTTGCGTTCCACGGCGCAGCGGCGATCGCGTTTAAATTGGCTGAATTCCACATATATTCATTTCCAAGCGTTGATTGAAGGGTGATGGAAAAGTCCGTCTGCACCGGATCGGACATCCACCAATCTAAGAAAGCCCACGCCTGTTCTTGGTATTTGGAAGATTGAAAAATAATATTGCTCTCCGCAGCTCCTGAAGTTGACCGGTCAACTGTTCCATCTTTTCGGACAATTCCAGGATAAAGCGCGATCTCCCAACAGCCGTTTAATTCTGGAGCCGCATTTGTCAGCAAATTGTAAGTCGCATAGTTGGACACGCCGATCGGAGTTCTTCCATCCCGAAAAGATTGGTAGAAATTCAGGATCTCATAATCCATATTATAGACGGTAAAATTGTCCGTCATAATTTTCATTCCTCCGATCACTTCCTCCGTATCCAGCTGCACCTGGAAATTTCCCTGAAAAATATCGCCGCCGTTTTGCAGTACAAACGGCGCTGTAGCTGCAAACGTTGTTTTTGGAATATTTGCCGCATGAATGTTAAATCCAAGCCCAAGTCTGGTTAATTCCGGCAAAAGTACCCTCACTTCATCCATATTGTCTGGAACTTTTAAATTTAACTTTTCAAAGATATCCGAGCGGTAGAACAGCACATAGAAATTAAATGTTTCCGGCAGTGCGTAGATCCCGTCGCCGCAGGCTCCTGGAATCAGCATCCCCGGCGCAAACCGCTTTCCCACTTCCTTAAAGTTGTCAAACTGCCGCAAATTAACAAGAACGTTGCGCAGTGCCAAATCATACACAAAAGCAGAACCAATACCGATCGCCGCATCCGGCGCCTTTCCTGAAGCGTTCGCCAAAATCAATTTTTGCTGATCGGGAACAATTGATAAATTTACTTTAATACCTGTCTTTTTTGTAAAATCAGTATCCACCATGCGCTGAAGGATCTCCAAATACTGTCTTGGTCTGTTTACCCAGACTTCCAACGTATCCTCCTGCTGGTATTCCGGCACATAATCATCTTTTACAAAAGACGCCGCAATATGTTTTGCATCCAGCCATGTTCTTTCAAAAAAACCTTTTTGCTCTGGAAGAATCGCATCCTTCTGACAGAGATAGAACTTATCCAGCGACAGATCACCAAAACTTAAGTTTTCCGACACCGTAGATAAATACTGGCGCACGGAGCTGTTTCCATAGGCAAAACGATTGATATTCTGCGGAAGTTCATTTGGTTTTTTCGCCAGTTCCCTCAGATTTTTCACAGCAGTATCCAAAAGTTTAATCTGACCGTTATTTTCACCGTACTGATCGCTTTTTGCCAAAGCCTGATATACTTGTTCTATGATATCTGCCCAGCTTGTCAAATCATCCTTAATATTCAACCCGTATTCTTCCAGTTCAAAATCCCGGTATTTATTGTTGTTGCCGCCGATAATTTTATTGATCGATAACGCCAAGTCATTGATTTTTTTTACAATACTGTTGATAATTGCCACCGCGTCCCCGTAAGGTTCAAGCGCCACTTCCAAAGTGAGCCGATGTTCCCCTTTCGTGAGATATACCGGAACCTCTACTTGTTTTCTCTGATATTTTCTGGTGTAAGGAAACGCGATATTTTCATAAGACACCGAAGGGATTTTTCCGTCAATATACAAATTGCGGTAAACAGTAAAGTTATTTTTTTCACTTTGCATATAATCAAAAGCAAAGTAATAGTAGCCTTCCTCCTGCACCAAAACCAGATAATCAATACTGGTTCCGCCGACGCGATAAGAAGTTTCTGCCACCACATTCTGAAGTTTTACATAAGGGTTATAGGGGGTAACTGAAGTGTCAAATAAAGCTTCCGTTCGGATATTGGTCAGATTTCTGTAATCCATACATTCCGCTTCAATCTCAAGAAAATTGATTCCCTCTGCCGTTATCTTTGGGTCATCCGGCAGTTTCAGACTATTTGCCGCGCTTAAATATATATTTCCAATAAGGATACCGCCCTCATTTGCTGAAAGTTCTAATGTATTATCTCCCTGTTTCAAATAGATAAGAAGCGGATCATTCTGTAAAAAAGAAGTATCTCTTAAATAGGTAAAACGCCATTCTTTTATTTTTTCAGGCATCGCAATACTTTCATTTTGATACCGGTCATATTGTATCTCACCGCTCTTCCATGTATCGGCAAAAAATAATCGCTCTGTTCCCTGATACGGGTATTCTCCATTTATTTTCAATGCGATGCTGGTCTGTAAAATATTATCCCCCATACATTGATAATCAAATCCCAGCGCATACAAACCTGCTTCTTCCACATAAATCTGTAAATTTGCTGATTGGTTTAACGTGGCAGTCCGCTTTGTCTCGCTTAGCTGTTCCAAGTCAAAAACAAGCGTATCTCCCTGATAATACTGCCCTTTATAGCGGTCAAGATATTTTTTATAATGATTTTCTACCGCATCGTCCATGGAAAGAAGAATTTCTTCTAATACCTTTATAGAATGGTTTACTTCTACAGAATCTAAGTCCGCCGCTTTACCGTTTCTGCTGCTTACCGCAGCAAAAATCCCTGCGATAAGCACTGCGGCGCACAATATAACAACCCCTGCCTTCTTCCTTTTCATAAAAATCCCCATTTCTGCACTGCTTTTTTCCTAAAACTGTTTGTTAAGCCGCAGCTTTTGCAACGCGCAAACACAAACCCGTGTGTGAAATCCAGAACTTCTTTGCAAAACAGCCTTTGCTGTAAGCCATTTTAAGGTCTTTTCACCCTGCACTATGAAAGATTGATTTTTTTTATCTCTTCCATATCCACCTTTGGCTCGCGCTTTGCCGTGTACAAACCGTTTACTTCCTGCTGCACATCGGTTACCTGGGTATAGCAAAAACCTGCCGAATAATCCATCTTCTTGATGGCCTTGGTAATCCTTTCAAAGCGTTCTAAAAAATCCTTCTCACCTGCTACCTGGTTTCCATATCCCCATCCTTCTTTTGTCTGAAAAGCAATGCCGCCATACTCGCTGATGATAATTGGCTGTCCTTTATAACAATACCCTTTCGCCATTGCATAACGGTGATTGTTAAATGGAATTTCATTGTCTGTAATTGCTTCTTTTTTCTGGTAGCGCGCTGCAAAAACATCCCCGGATTCCTCATAATCATGAAGCGTTACAATATCAGAAACCGTATGCTCCCAGCCGTCGTTTACAATCACTGGCCGCATTGTGTCAAACGCTTTGGTAAGATGGTAGATTCCCTCCGTGAATTTCTGTTGATTTTTGTCGGAATATACGTTCTCAATTCCCCAGCTTTCATTAAACGCCGTCCATGTTACAATACATGGATGATTGTAATTTTGTCTTACAATCTCCATCCACTGGTTTGTAAACTGCTCTACCGAGTCTTCCTGAAACGTATATACGGAAGGCATCTCACACCACACAAGCAGCCCTTTGCGATCGCACCAAGAAAGGAAGCGTTCATCCTCAACTTTCTCATGCTTGCGCACCCCATTGTACCCTGCTGCCAACACCAAATCGATATCTTTTATCAAAGCTTCCTCCGAAGGCGGCGTTAAATGGGATTCCTCCCAATATCCCTGATCCAAAATCAGTCTCTGGTAAAGCGGCAGATTATTTAACAGTATGTTTCTTCCTTCAATGCTGATTTTTCGCATACCAAAATAGCTTGTCACCTTATCCGATTCTGTACCGCCAAAAAACTCCAATTCTATATCATAAAGCTTTGGATTTTCAGGACTCCACACTGCCACCTGCCATGGAACATCCGCATTTGCGACTTTAAGTTCTGCTGTAATATACTGTGTAGCAGCCTGTATGGAATAAACTGTGATTTCTCTTTGATCCAAAAAAATTTTACAAGAAATTGTTTCTGTTCCCTTCGGTTTTTCATTTAATTTTATTTCAATCCGAACGCTGGCATTGTCCAAATCAGGAGTTAATTTTAACCTTTCTATGTAATGCTTTGGCACTTCCTCCAGCCATACGGTTTTCCATATCCCGGTGGTCTGTACATACCAGCAGCCAAAATTTTGATCCTTCCATCTTTGTTTTCCGCGCGGCTGAACACAGCTTACTGAATCCTCCGCTCTCACAGTAATGGTATTTGTCCCGTCTTTTATATAATCTGTAATATCAAAAGAAAATCTTGCGTAGGCTCCGGTATGCTTTCCGGCAAACTGCCCGTTCACCCATACAACAGCAGTATAGTCGGCTCCTTCCAGATGAAGCAGCATCCTTTTTTCTGTTTTTTTCAACTCAATTTCTCTTTGATACCAGACAACTGGATGAAATGTTTCCTCCCCAATTCCACTTAAACTCGTTTCATAAGAAAACGGAACCTGGATTTCCTTTCGGTCTGATGGAAAATAATCATACCATCGTTCCTTCTCTCCAGTATTCTGATCATCAAACGAAAAATTCCATATTCCATTTAGATTTATCCAATTTTCTCGAACAAACTGAGGACGTGGATATCCATTTTGCATGTTATTTTCCTCCTGTTTTACCATATTTTATATTTTTATCTACAATTTTTATGTATTTAAATCAGCTTCATTATAGGCTATATTGCTAACTTTGTCAATCTTTTTTTTGAAAAATTATAAACTTTGCCTATTTTTCTCGTTTTTATCTACATATTTTTTGAATTATTTTATTGTTTTTATTCATCATTTATAAATCAACGGCGATAAATTTGCTTTTTTTTTACATCTCTGATATAATACCCTACAAATATTATATCAGAGAGGTACAAATTTGGTTTATCTCACAATAAGAATGCTGACAGCATCGTTTCATGGCTGACAGCAGATATAGAAAGGAGAACAGCGCTTCTTTTCCAGCTATTTTTGCTAAAAGAAGTCCCTGTAAAATTTTATGAAACAGACTCTTGATTTAAATTTAAAAGAAAAAGAGAAATTGACAAATATCGGGAAAGCTCTCTCTACCCCTGTACGTTTGGATATTTTAAATTATCTGGCTGAAAAACCTGCAATTATCTCTGATGTGGCGGCAAAATTCGGGCTTCCCCTCTCCAGCACAGCACTACATATCAAAGTTTTAGAAAATGCTGGTCTAATCTCCATTCAGCCGATTCCTGGCTCAAAAGGTTCGCAAAAATCATGCGGTATTCTAATCAACAAAATACAAATAAATATGTTTCAGGAAGAAACTGCAAATACTCCAAGCTATTTGTATCGGGAATGTATGCCTGTCGGCTGCTATTTCGATTATGTCGCTCTTCCTTCGTGCGGTATGGTATCAGAATATGGAGATTTAGGCTTTGAAGATACCATCAGCGTCTTTGTCAATCCATTGCGTTATAAGGCGCAGCTTGTATGGCTTAGCTGCGGTTTTTTAGAATACCGCTTTTCCAATTCCTTTTTAAAAAACAACGCGGTAAACCGCATTCGATTTTCTTTTGAAATTTGTTCTGAGGCTCTAGGATACAACAATGACTGGCCCTCCGACATCACCCTCTCTTTAAACACTCACGAAATTGGAATTCTTCACTGCCGCGGAGATTACGGCGGGCGCAGAGGAAAACTAAACCCGGAATGGTGGTGCGACAGTTCTTCTCAGTACGGGGAACTTCGAACTCTTGAAATAACGGACAAAGGCTGCTTTCTCGATAAAGAAGCAATCAGCAGCGAGACAATCTACACTCTTGGACTGCGCTACAACGACTATATTAAATTTAAATTGGAAGTAAAACGAGACGCCAAATACTGCGGCGGATTTAACCTTTTTGGTGAGAAATTTGGAGATTATCCACAAAATATTGTAATGGAATTTTATCACGACGAAAATTCTTGACGATTGCGGCTGTTCAGAAAAGATCAGGGCTGCTGCAAAAAAGAATATTCTCGCAAGATGCAGTAAATTTTATTAAAAAATACTGTATCTTATGGGAAAAACATTGTTTTGCAACAGCCCCTTTATAGTACAATCAATCACCTTAAATTATAGAACTTTTATATTATCCAAAACTTTATTTATATAAAAATCGATCTGCGGCATAGTTCATCATTGTGCCAAGGATGCTGCCGTTTTTATTGCTAAATCAATGTTATATTGATCTTGTACATAATTACTATAAGGTTTTAAAAAATTCGTAAACTGTTATTATTTGCTAAAAGCAATCTAAAACATACAATACACATATAAAATTTCATCTTCTTCAACTACTTTGTATCTTGTAACCATTC
>CAMUAR010000019.1 GCA_947086895.1 uncultured Lachnospiraceae bacterium
TCTTCGTCCACCTGTCGGATTATTTCGTTGACTTTCCCCTGTGCCACCAACTCGGCCATCCGGTGCGGATGTAGCTCCATCATATATTTCTTCCACATCCCGCCGAACCTTCCCACGGGCATCAGGCTGGTTTCCATATCCTCGGAAATCTGGATTTGCGGGTACAGCATCCCATCGCTGCCTGTCTGATAAGTGAAGTCCATCAATGGTTCTTTCCTCATAAATTTTGCTCCTTTCGTTTTTGATGTCCTGGATTTCCTGGTAAATCTGTTTTAAAATCGGTCGTGCAATGGAGATGGTATAATTCCCCAATGCCATAAAGAGCGGGAGGCTGTCATAATTCTGGATGTTCTCAAAACTGCCATATTCAAACGGTTCCGTTTGCAACCTACATTTTGAAAATACGGTAAAGGCTACGCTTTCTTCCACCAGTTTTTCCAGTTCTGCCTTCACTGCCCCTTCTGGCATCCCGTAGAGTGGGCTGCCTTCTTCTTCGACCTGGAACCCTTCCAGATAGGCAGGCAGCATTTCCTTTGTACGCTTCCCTGCCAGACCATACAGACAAGCTTCGATGCTGTCCACTGGGAGTTGGTACTTTTCATGGAAACGTAGCATAATTTCCTGGTAGTACTGTTCTTCCAATTCCCAAAGATATTTTTGCAGGTTACGGTAGGATTGGATACTACCATTTGTATCAAGGAGGTCAAACAGATATTTGATGCTCGCATTCGGATTTACCATATCAATCACTGCAATACTTTTTGCACCTTTGTTGATGCTGCGCCCAATCCGTTTGTCATGCCATTCATCAAACGTTCCAAGCTGGATTGCATTTGGTTTCTGTGCGTAGATCAATACTACATTGTCAAAGGAGCGTTTATAAAATCTTGCGACACAGGATAGCAGCCCTTTCCATTCTTCCGGTGTTTTGGTATATTCCTGCACCGACGCTTTGTAAAGGTCGGCCAGTCTGGTCGCTTTCTCCAAGCAGTCACCCCCATTTCTTTATTATTGTTTTAAATCTTTATCCTTCTGCTGTTTCTTTCTAAAAAACGGTTTCCTCGTTCTGGCTGTCAAAGTAAAGTTCCAATGCCCGGTCGATGATTTCTTCAATCTCTTTCGCGCTCTGTCCCGCCGTGAAATATTTGGTGATAAGTGCAGGTTTTACTTTGATGGGCTGCGGTTTGTTGCTTTTTGGTTTCCTTGTTTTCTCCCCGGAAAGGATTTGGGTCATTGCAATATCCGTCAGTTTCCTAGCTTCGTAATAATTGCGGAGCAGTTCCGCCTTTTTCATGTCCAGCTTGTAGCTGTTAGAAGTCATAAGGTCTGCAATCCGCTGCTGTTTTTCAGTATCCTCTATGAAAGACAGGTCGTAGGCGGCGAGGAACGAGATTTCTCCTGTGTCCACCCTATTTAGCAATTCCGCATTTAATCCTGCCAATCGGATGTAACGTGCTACTTTTGCATGGGAAAGACCATATTCTTCTCCCAATCTTTCATCACTCCGCAACTTCGTCACAAGTTGTGACGAAGTTGTATTTTCCCTTGATTCATGCGGGTTTAGGAGTAATTCAATCTCTGTTAAAAGGTCATTCCTCCTGCCCTGTGACTTCAACGCTTCATAATGTTGCGCCAGGCAATACGCCCTCTCTGAATGGCTCATATCTGCAAAAGAACGTTGCCGCAGGTTTGTTTCTGTCACAATCAGGATTGCTTCATCAAGGGTAAGATTCTCCCGGATAATGACTGGACCTTGAGTTAGTCCTGCGAGCATTGCAGCATTGCGGCGGTTATGACCGCTTAGAATAAGATATTTCCCCTCATCGGTATGCCAGAGGATAATCGGGAGCAGGATACCAAACTGCCGGATACTTTCCACCATGTCGTCAAGCTGTTGTCCTTCATACAGTTTGAATTTATGTTCCGGGAATTGCTCCATTTGTGAGAAGTCCATTTCCAAAATTCCATTATGTACAGATTCCGTACCCGAAGCTGGAATATGTCCTTTTGATACAGGTATCCCCTCATCCTTTTGCTCAAAATTCAACATTTCATCAAAATCAGCAAGGTTGATTTTCGGTCTGGCCAACCGCATACACCCCTTTCTTCCCTACGGCTTTTTCTTTTTTCAGAAGTTCTTCCGCAAAATTTTCATAAGCAACCGCTGCGGGGTTATCTGGCATATATTCGCAGATTGTTTTATAGTATAAAACCGCCTCTGCCACCTTGATAGAGCGTGGGATATGTGTCTTGAAAATGGGGACTGTCCCTGCAAACCCCTGTTCAATCAACGTCCGCACTTGTGTTGATACAATCGTGTTTGGTGAGTCCATTGTGATCAGGATGCCCTCAATGGTCAGCCCATGGTTACTGTTCTTGCGGATGGTCTGATAATGTTTCAGCAGTTCCGCCAGCCCCTGTGTGGACAATAATTCCGCCTGTGTTGGGACAATGATGCTGTCCGCACACATCATCACGTTAATCATCGGCGTTCCCATCTGTGGCATACAGTCGATGATGATATACTGGTATTGTCCGCGGATGGTATCGACATACTGTGATAAGATGCGCTCCCGGAAATCCACGTTGCACAAGTTGCGCTCCAGGGTAAAGAGTTGTGAGTTGGAGGGAACTACCTCCACACCACTTTTATGTTTTATAATATAGCTGTCCTTTTCTGGAAGCGGCTCGTCCTCGATCACCATGCGCAACAATGTGTTAATCGTTACCTCTAATTTGTTCGTGTTTTTTACACCGTAGATAATACTGGAATGCCCCTGACCGTCAAAATCAATCAGACAGGTTTTCTTCCCCCGCTTTGCAAGCAGGTAGGCTAAGGTCGTGGCGGTGGCTGATTTGCCAACACCGCCCTTCTCATTCATGATGGCTATGATTTTTGCCATTCGCTGTTCTCCTTTCGTGGTTTTCTGGGTAAAGACTCTCCCATGGGTAAGTGGGGATGGATAAATAGGGTAAAAAATAGGACTTAATCGGTAAAAGCCTTATAATGAAAGGCTTTCTGATTAAGTCCTATTATATCAGTATCATAGTTTCACGCTTTTTGGCGCTTCTTTTACTGTGACTGTGCAGGTCGCTTTTTTTCCGTTCTCTGTCTTTACTGTTATTTTTGTTTTGCCCTTGCCGACTGCTGTCACTTTTCCATTTTTGTCAACTGTTGCAACTTTCTTATCGCCGCTGGTCCAGGTGTAAGTTGTAGCAGCACCTTCTGGAGCAAGCGTTGGTTTTAACGTGTACGTTTTCTTTGGATTTAAAGTAAGAGTCTTTTTATTTAAAGAAACTTTCTCCGGCTGACCGCTTACAACAAATGTAAATTCTTTTGAAACAGTATCATCATAAAGATGCTGAATTGTCAGTGTATATTCCCCGATTTTCTGGAAAGATATGATTCCTTTTCTTTCATCAATATATGTAATCTCAATTGCCTCCGGGTCGGAACATTTTAATACAAAATCCTCGTTCATTTCTTTTGCATCAACCAGCCCATCCCACGAAGGATTAATCCAGTACTCAAGCTTTTCGCCTATCTCAAATGGATTTGAATAATCGGAATAATAATAACCATCCGTCTCCTTTTCTGTCCTCCACCACATTCCAAAATTCATAGGAGAATTCACTTTTTTCTCTTTTTTGCATTTGGTACATTGCAAAGTGGTAAGATGATTTTTTATCTCTTTCAATTCAAAAGTATGTCCATTATCCACTGTAATTTTATTTGTCTTTGAAAGATCCTTCTGATCGATCTCATAAAAATCAACGCTGTTGTTCTTCCATGTATACCATACAAATTTCTCGTTAAAAACAACTGGAACACAGTCTGACAAGCTTCCTTCCTCACTGTAAATTTCACCGGTTTGTCTGCCGTTCTTATCAATCTCCGTATAATATACCAAGTGCTCTCTGCCCCATAACAAAACAAAACGTTCATTATTCAGTTTAACAAACTGCGGCGTGGTCGTTTGACCTTCCTGAAAGTCCGTAATCTGATTTATTGTCACTTCGCCTGTCTGCTTTGACACCGACGCAATAAAAATATTTTTCGTATCCTTACTATTCGTCTCAAATTGTTTTAAATCTATCATATTTCCAGCAATAAGATAAGAAGTATCTGAAATTTCAAAACCTCCTACGGTTACGCCTGTATAATTATCCCCGATTTTTCCGGGAATCTCAATAACATTCGTCGCCTTGCACGGCATCGCACTAAATTCACTGAATTTTCCTGTCTGAACATTGGTACCGTACTGAATCAATACAACAGATCGAGGATAAGCATCTCCATGATCTACTGCTGCAATCTTTCCATTCTCAATTTTAATAAACTGATTAAAAGAATGACTGACATAACCGTAAGAAGTATTCATTATAGAAGTAAAGGAATCTGTAATTTCCATCGTGTCCATGTTTACCTGAATTGTCACATTTGCCTGATGATTTTTTCCATCCTCTGAAGTATACATCTCATGGCAGGTACGAATCAAAAGAAAATTTCCGTCTTCTGTTATCCGCGCAGAGCCTGCCCGAAACGGTATTGTAGTATTGCAGTCGTAAAGCCCTGCCGATTTTATTTTATTCCAGTCCTTATCATATTTTGTAATTCGATAGCACTCAACAGACGCAGATTCTTTTTTATTTTTCTGCCCTGTCAGGATAAAATAATAATCTTTTGAAGCATAAAACGCGCCGAAAATCGGCAGTTCTATATCAATTACTTTTGTATCAAGCAGCTGATAGGAAGCATCATAATACTCTGCGATATAGCCATTATCATCAATATACTGGAAGCGCATCAACGATCCGTCCTCACAGACTGTCAAATAGGATTTTATGGTGTCCGCCGCATAACCTTTATAATCCTGCTCATTTTTATTGCTTCCCGAATACTCCGCACACTCTGCCGCATTCACATCCATCTCTGGAAGTACAGCCAGCAGCATACACGCTGCAAGCAGTAAAGATAAAATTTTTTTCATTGTCATCCTCCATTCTTAAAAACATTCTTAAAAACATTTGAAAAATCCTTTCCTTTTTCAAAGTTTTCTTGTCACCACAACCACTGCCAAAAACATTGCGAGAACAAGCCACGCAACACCGTCCCGCTTTTTGTAATGCAGCGGTTTCATCTTTGTTCTGCCCTTTCCTCCATGATAGCAGCGTGCTTCCATCGCCATTGCCAAGTCTCCCGCCCGGCGGAATGCGGAGATAAAAAGCGGCACCAAAAGCGGCACCATCGCTTTTGCGCGCTGAATCAACCCTCCTGTCTCAAAATCCGCACCTCTCGCCTGTTGCGCTTTCATAATTTTATCGGTTTCCTCCAATAAAATTGGAATAAATCGAAGCGCAATCGACATCATCATCGCCACTTCATGTACTGGAACATGGAGCTTATTCAAAGGTCGAAGAAGACTTTCCAGCCCGTCCGTCAGCTGATTTGGAGTTGTTGTAAACGTCATAAGCGACGAGCCTAAAATCAGCAAAATAAGACGAACCGCCATTGCAGCAGCCAGATCAATCCCTTCTTTTGTCACCCGGATAAACTTCCATTCAAATACCGGTGTCCCAGAAGTCAAAAACAAATTGAACATTACTGTAAATAAAAGCAAAATAATAACTGCTTTTAATCCTTTGACAATATAGCCAAACGGAACTTTGGAAAGCTTGATTACAGCAGCAAGACAAACTGCTGCCGCAAGATATCCCCACCAGTTTTTCACAAGAAACAAGCATACAATATACAAAAATGTTCCTGACAGCTTAACGCGCGGGTCAAGCCGATGCAGCACCGAATCGGAAGGATAATACTGTCCAATCGTGATATCCCGAATCATTCCTTATACCCCTTTCTTCGATAGCACTAATCTTTCCGATACCATGCCAGTACCGCTTCTTTTGCTTCCTCGATTGTCGTCACATTTACATCGACAGGAATCCCTTTGTCCCGAAGCGCGTGCATTGCATAAGTTACCTGCGGCGCCGCAAGCCCGATCTCTTCCAGCTCTTTGTAATGTGAAAATACATTTCTAGGCGTATCGTCATAAGCAATGCTTCCGCCGTCCATCACAATAATCCGCTCAACATAATCCGCTACATCTTCCATACTGTGCGACACAAGAACAACCGTGATTTTTCTTTCCTCATGAATCTTTGCTATCTGCCCCAAAATTTCATCGCGCCCTTTTGGGTCAAGCCCTGCGGTCGGCTCGTCGAGAACCAGCACTTCCGGCTTCATTGCCAGCACCCCGGCGATTGCGACACGGCGTTTCTGCCCGCCGGAAAGTTCAAACGGAGAAGCGTCGATCAAATCATCTCCAATCCCAACTTGTTTTAATGCCTCGTAGGAGCGCAGATCTACTTCCAGCGCTGTCAGCCCAAGATTTTTCGGTCCAAATTGCACATCTTTTAACACCGTTGTTTCAAACAGCTGATACTCTGGATATTGAAATACCAACCCGACTTTTTTTCGCAGCTCTTTTAAATTGTAATCCGTATCATAAATATCTGCTCCATTGTAATACACCCCGCCGCTCGTCGCCTTTACCAAACCATTGAAATGCTGAATCAGCGTTGATTTCCCTGAACCAGTATGCCCGATCAGCCCGATAAATTCCCCGTCCTCGATCACAAGGCTGATATTTTTCAGAGCTTGCTTTTCGTATGCTGTGTTAGGGCTGTAGATATAATTTATTTTATCCAAAATTATAGACATTGTTGTTTCCCCGCATTGAAAAACTGCAGCTGCACAGCATTTTTAACATGGTTGTTTTCAAATCCTTGTCTGCCGCAGACTACATTCTGTCACCAAAAATTATGTCCTCTATTATTTTTGTGCAATCCTTATTCGCTTATATTTCTCTTTTGTACACGCCCGAAAAAAACTCAACATTTTCACTTACCTGAAAAATCCTAATAACCAACCGCTGTCTTGATATGTTATTTTTCGGTCGTCTTACTTATTTTGCACACGCCTGAACAGCCTCAACAAATTCCTCGATCGAGAGTATCCCGTCCGGCAATGGCATTCCTGCCTGTTTTAGTTTGTATGCAAGCTCTGTTACCTGCGGCACATCCATCCGGTAGCTTTTCAGCTTTTCCACCTGAGCAAAAATCTCCCGCGGCGTTCCCTGCATCACAATCTTTCCGTCATCCATCACAATCACTTTATCCGCATAAATTACCTCTTCCATATAGTGCGTAATCAAAAGCACCGTCACACCCTCTTTTTGGTTTAGCTCCCGCACCGTCCGAACTACTTCCTTCCGCCCGTTTGGGTCAAGCATTGCCGTAGGCTCGTCCAGCACAATACACTGAGGTTTCATCGCCATAATCCCCGCAATTGCAACCCTCTGTTTCTGACCGCCGGACAACTTATTCGGCGAATGTTTCCGATATTCGTACATACCGACTGCCCGCAGACTTTTCTCTACACGCTCCCAGATCTCTTTCGTCGGCACGCCGAGATTTTCCGGTCCAAAGCCAACATCCTCCTCAACCACCGTCGCAATAATCTGATTGTCAGGATTTTGAAATACCATACCGGCAGCCTGTCGAATCTCCCAGATCTTCTCCTCGTCTTTTGTGTCCATTCCATCCACAAAAAGCGTTCCTTCTGTTGGAACAAGCAATGCGTTCATATGTTTTGCAAGCGTTGATTTTCCAGAACCATTATGTCCAAGAATCGCCACAAAATCGCCCTTGGAAATTGTGATCGAAACATCATCGAGAGCTTTTGTAATCGATTCTACATTCCCTTCCTCGTCGCGCCTGATATATTCAAATATAAGATTTTCCGACCGAACCATCTTTTCGATTGTGTCCTTTCCTGCAAACTGCTTTTTTCGTCCAAGAACTCTAAAATCTGATTTACAATACATGTTTATTCTTTATATCAAAAGCTTTCTCTGGCACTACAGCGCACCTTTTGAAAATCGTCGAAAAAACTTTTTTGGCAGAAGAACATGTAATGATTTTCATTGTTTGTTATCACACCCAAAGTATATTTTATCGAATCCAATAAAAAATTACAAGTATATTTTGCATTTTATATCAAAAATATCTTATCATTTTTAAATCTTTTCTTTATTGTTTAAAATGTATGGTTCTGTTTGTTAAATTTAAAATATTTTTTTACTACAAAATAAGAATCCTTCAAACTGAAAAAGAAACCGTTGCAAAATACAAAACTTCTTGTTATTCTGCTGCAGTTTCTTTCTAAAATTACGGTTAAAAAATTTTCTTTTTTATATCGGAAAACCATTTTTTATCCGCAGTTTATTCGATCAGCTCTTTTTCAATTTCTCTAAGATCGTCAATGAACAACATTGTAATATACTCCGCAACTTCCTCCACAGAAAATTTTCCCGACCTCAGCATTTTTATTGCTGTTTCTTCTGTCGCTCTCTCAACAGCTTCTTTTTCTTTTCTTGCTACATAATTTCGCATAACTTGTTCTTCGTCAAATAATGCCATCATAATTGTTATAACCTTCTTTTCTCTGGCTTCAAGATATTTCTTTAACACATTCTTATTTTTACAAATTCGAATGGTTTCCATAACTGCTTTTCTGGTTCTGCCATACTGTTTCAGTTGCTCATTATACACTTTTGTAAAATTTACATACTGGCTGATAATATCATTTCCTTTTTCACCATAGAGCATTTTTACTTTCACCTCAACAGCAGATCCCTGTCCGTCAAAAAATATATCAGTAAGCTCGTTTTCTGTCGTCCTTATATCCTCAGGATGAATGGCATGGTAAAGCTGGATCAAGTATTTTTTCTCTCCAAAAAGGTTTGTAAAAATACGATCCGTTTTGCATAAGTATTTTTATCGCTTATATACTCCAGCCAAAGAATTTATGCATAAATGGAACATGCATAAAACTATCTGTTGTTCTGAAAGAAGTCCGTTGGATGTTATGTAAAATTTCTTAATTGGATTTTTCTGTAAATTTGTGAATTCATGCCGTAGATAGAAAGAAGAACTATGTTGTATAATGAAAATACATCTAAATTGCGCCCTGCGGCGGCTTCATTTGCAAGAGCAATTAGATTACTTCCGCAAAATATGGAGGGCAAAGTAATACGGTTTTATTCCAAACAAAACCAAGAAAGGAGATTTTTGCACTATGAGCAAAAAGAAGGGATTGGCGTTTTTCCTCGTATTTGTTATGATGTTCGCAATGACGGTTCCATCTGTTCCGACATCTGCAGCACAGAAAAACGACATCACAAAGCTTGGTATCAAATCACTGCCAAAAAACAATACAATGGCAGTTGGAGACTCGTTTAATTTCGATCCCCAGATTATTCAGACCAAGCTTGGAAAAGGAAAAACAACAGGCGTCGTCTGGTGGGAAGTAAACCAGCAGACCAATACCACCGGGGTTATATCTTCCCGTTACGGGCATGTATATCCTGTCTATGCAGGCAGCTTTGAAATCCGCGCTCTGGCATTCGCAAATACAAAGAACATGAATGCGTGGAAAAAAGATAAAGCTGCCGGTGAAAAGTACATCACTGCTTCTACCGAATGGGTAAAAATCCAAGTGACAAGCGATAAGGAAGGATATGCTGTAGCGCGCACACAGAGCCAGTTAAATGCTGCTCTTGCAAATCGTGACTGCACCGACATCCATATCGTGACAGACAAGGAAACCAATTTTATTATCAAGCCTTACAACTACACTCGCAGAACACTGACCATCAACGCTCCAAATGCGGATGTCGACAACTCTGGTCGTTTTAAGCAGATCAATGTAGAACAGATCAAAGACTCTACGTTCTTTGAGCGTGCAGTTGGTAATTTCTTCCGCTTTACTGCACCGAACGCAAGACTTGTTGTCGCAGACAAAGCGCAAGTGAAAAATGTAACTTTCGCACCAAGTGCTGCAATCGCTGCTCCAAAGCTTAATATTGTCGGCGGTGGCGGAAGCATCTCCAATGTCAGCATCGCTGCAAAAGGTGAGGTAACATTGAGCGGCAGCACAAAAGAAGCTGTTCCGGTTGTTGTTGAGGAAACTGCTTCTGGCGCAAAAGTTGCAGCAGAGGTAACAGTAGTACTGAATGTTCATGCTGATGTTGTAATTGAAGCTGCAAAAGCAGCAGTGGAAAGCATTATCAACCTGTTAAAGCCAGTAAAAGCAGCGATCCGCGGCGAAGCTTCCGACGTTAAATTAAATGTTGAGAAGGAAGCGAAAGGTGCTGAAATCACAACAGAAGTTGCTGTTGAAATCAGCGCAAAAGCTGATATAAAACTGGAAGTAAACAAGGGTGCTGAAAATACGGTAATCCGTCAGGACGCAGGTGTTAAAGTAGAGACCGATAACAAAACAGATCAGGAAATTGTCAACACAGATCTGGACGGCAACAATGCTTCTACTGTAAAGCCAGGTGAGAACACCACTGTAACAACACCAACCGAAACACCATCTACACCGTCCAATCCATCAACACCATCGAACCCATCCACTCCAACACCGGAACCAACTCCAAGCGGTACGCCGGAAGAGCCGTCCCCTTCTCCTAGCGGTACACCAGAAGAGCCGTCCCCTTCTCCGAGCGGTACACCGGAAGAACCAGAGCCTACATCCCCAACCGTAAAGGTTACAACAAATGTATCTGTTTCCACAGGTTCTTCTATTACTGCAAATCCAGTTGTAAATGGCAACGCTGTTACAATAACTACATCTGCTGTTGTAACTGGTGGTTCTATCACTGGTTCTGCATCTGTTACAATGACTGCAGACGTTGAAGGTCTCCCAGAAGGCGCAACAGTAACTTCCTACAGCTGGTATCTGGAAGGAGGTACAACTCCAGTTTCTACTTCCGCTTCTTATACGGTTACTGTCAACGAGGCAGGTACAACAGCTTACTTCGTTCAAGTAACAATAAAACTGGCAGATGGCACAACGCAGACAATTCCCGCCGCAGATTCTTCCGGCGGAGGAACGGACACAACTCCATAAAATGGTGAATTACCAGAATGCCCCCCTGTAGCATTCCTCTTATGGAATCAAAAAAATCCCCTATCCTACCAGGGATAGGGGATTCAACAAAAAATTTTACGATCCGACAATCGTTCCGCCATTTGGATGCATTACCTGCCCTGTCATATAAGAAGCATCATCCGACGCAAGAAAAACATAACAAGGCGAAACCTCACAAGGCTGACCTGCCCGCATCATCGGCACCCGCGATGTTTTTCGACCAAAAGTGGAAACCGCTTCTGCCGAATAAGAAGCCGGAATCAAAGGAGTCCAGATTGGACCAGGCGCAACAGCATTTACACGGATTCCTCTCTCAACTAGAGAAAGCGCCAGAGACCTTGTCAGAGAAACCACTGCTCCTTTTGTTGCACTGTAATCGATTAATTCTTTATTTCCTTCGTATGCTGTTACCGACGTTGTATTGATAATACTGCTCCCTTCTTTCATGTAGGGCAAAGCAGCTTGTATCAAGTAAAAATACGAAATAATATTATTTTGAAATACCAGCGTTAATTGTTCTGGCGAAATATCAAGAATACTCTGCTGTACAAATTGAACTGCATGATTGTTGACCAGAATATCAATTTTCCCAAAACGTTTTATCACACAATCAATACACTCTTTAATAAAACATCGCTCTTTTAAATCTCCCTTGATCAACAAATATTCTCCGCCCATTTGTCTAACCTTATCTGCAGTTTCTTTTGCATCTTGTTCTTCATCGTAATATATTATCGCAACAGATGCACCTTCCCTGACAAAATCATAGACAACAGCCCTTCCAATTCCGCTGTCTCCTCCTGTAATAACCGCTGTTTTTCCTTTTAACTTTTTTTCGTGCCAAGCCCGTTTCGATATTGGTTTCGGCTCCATGAAATATTCAAATCCTGGTTGTCGATCTTGATGCTGCGGCGGAAAAGAAAGTGGTATTTTTTCACATTCTCGTATGTATCCGTAATCATTTTCATGCTGCATAAAAAATCTCCCCCTGTTTGCAAATATAAATTAGTTATAATAAGTAATATTATCCCAATTTTAGTATTTTACATCCAACTCCGATTTTTCTGTCTTTTCTAGTAACATCCATACTACCCAAATTTTTCCTATTCTTATTCCATATCTTAACTATTTTTATGTATTGTGTCTGATAATCTTATCTAAAATTTGTGAAATTTCCCTATATGCATTCATGGCTTATATACAGTATAATTAAAAAAGTCCGTTTTATGCATTATGAGATTTACAATTTCTATATCTTTGTACATAGGTTAAGTCATTTTGCAGGCGGATAAACTCATTTTATGGGGAAGGAGGACAAAAAGAAACTAAACAATGATCCAAACAACCAGAAAGGAGATTTTGAACATGAACAGGAAAAAAGGATTGGCATTTTTTCTTGTGTTCGTAATGCTGCTTGCGATGGCAGTACCGACAAGCCCGGCAGTTTCAGCCGTAGCTGCACAGAAAAATGACATCACAAAACTCGGCATCAAAGCATTGCCGAAGGGAAACACAATCATTCTCGACTCCGAGGAAAACTTTTTCAACTTCGATCCTGAAATTATCCAGACCAAACTTGGCAAAGGCAGCACCACTGGTGTTGTATGGTGGGAAGTAAATCAGGATACTAACACCGCAGGCGTTATTTCCTCCCGCTACGGACATGTATACCCTGTTTATGCAGGCAGCTTTGAGATCCGTGCTCTTGCTTTCACAAGCACAAAGACTATGGAAGCATGGAAAAAGGACAAAGTTGCAAATGCAAAGTACATCACTGCTTCTACAGGCTGGGTAACAATCAATGTAGTAAGTGAGAAGGAAGGATATGCGGTAGCTCGTTCCCAGAGCCAGTTAAATTCTGCCCTTGCAAACCGTGACTGTACAGATATCGTAATCGATACTGATAAAGAAATCACATTTACAATCAAGCCTTACAACTATACTCGCAGAACTCTGACCGTAAAGGCTCCGAATGCGGATGTTGACAACTCTGGTCGTTTTAAGCAGATCAATGTAGAAGAAATCAAAGACAACACATTCTTTGAGCGTGCAATCGGCAACTTCTTCCGCTTTACTGCTCCGAATGCAAGACTTGTCGTAGCAGAGAAGGCTCAGGTTAAGAATGTAAGCATCGCTTCTAAGGGCAATGTAACCATCAGCGGCGCAACAACAGCACCTGTTCCAGTTGTTGTTGAGGAGAGCGCAGCAGGTGCAAATATTTCCGCTGAAGTAAAAGTAGTTGTAGATGTAAACGCTGACGTTATTATCAAAGCTGCTGTAGAAGCTATTGTCAACCTTCTTAAGCCGATTAAAACCGTTCTTACAGGTGAAGCTTCCAACGTAACAGTAAACGTTGAGAAGGAAGCAGCTGGTGCTGAGATTACAACAGAAGTTACTGTTGAAGTTAATGCAAAGGCTGACGTAAAGGTTGAGGCAAACAAGGGTGCAGAGGATACTGTAATCCGCGCTGACGAAGGTGTTAAGGTAGATACTACCAACAATACAGACAAAGAAATTGTCAATACAGACCTTGATGGAAACAATGCTACAACTGTAAAGCCGGGCGAGAGCGCAACTGTAACAACCGCTCCAGAACCGACTCCAGATGCACCATTGGTTCCAGCAGTACCTCCTACTACACCAGCTCCAAGCCCAGACCCAGATCCAGAACCGACTCCATCTCTTCCTGAAAAGGTTCAGATTATGTCGGTAAATGTTACAGCTGTTTCAGGTGCTTCCATTAGCGTTGATGGAAACACAATTGCTACAATAACAGCAACAAAAGAAGATGCCGTATCTGGTTCTGCTGTAACTGGTACAGTAAATGTAACTTTAACTGCTGGTCCTCTTGAATCTAATGATCCACTGCCAGAAAATGCAACTTATGCTTGGTATGAAGAAGGCAATTCCACTTCAATTGGCTCTGGAGCTACTTTTGAAACAAAATGGACCTTTGAGATAGCTGCTAATGAAACTACTGCAACAAAGTCCTACTATGTTGTAGTATCATTAGGTGATGAATCTGTTTCCTCTAAACCATCTACTGGCGAAACGGATACCAATCAGTAACTCTTCTTACAGGTAAATGTTAAAGTCTTTTCGCGCTCGCTGCCATTTGGCAGTGGGCGCGAATTTTTAAAGCAAAAACAAAACTTTTTTATCTGATTATACTCTTCTGTTTCCCTTTGATAATTACAAAATCTAAACTGTATGACCAATATCGATTTTTTGACTTTAATCTAGAAATCATTCCGATCAAGCTTGTCAAGCACTATCAAAATACATTCTGTAAAACAAAACACCTCTATACAATTCCGATTGCAAAACCTAAATAAAACCAAACTTTTAGGAAACTGGAACAAGGTACCCCATGCAGCTTTTCAATTAAATTCAATTCAATCTCCTGCGCAGTTCTCCAATTTCCCCATATAACTCTGCTTTTCCTATATATCTGTCTTTTTTCCATAAAAAAAAGGATAGCTTATCTCTAAACTATCCCTTTTTTGCTCTATTCCAAATACTTTATACCAGCTCAATCAGTACCGCCATCGCTGCATCGCCTTTGCGCGGTCCAATCTTTACGATTCTTGTATAACCGCCGTTGCGATCTACATACTTTGGAGCAATCTCATCAAAAAGCTTGTCTGCAAGTACAACTTTCTTAATACCTTTCTTGCGTCCCGCATTCTCTGCTGGAATCTCGGTAACATCATAAAGATATGCAGCCATCTTTCTTCTTGCGGCAAGTCTGGATGGTCTGTCTTTCTTAATTGTCTTTTCAACGGTATCGAACTGATCTACTTTCTTGCCGTCTACAACCTCTTTTACTCTCTTTCCATCCTTATCCTTGCGCGCTACTTTTGCATTTACAGTAACTGTATCAAAATTATCCTTTTCTTTTACTGCAAGTGCAATAAAGCCTTCCGCAATGCCGCGGATTTCTTTGGCTCTCGCTTCTGTTGTCACAATCTTTCCATTGTAAAGCAGATTGGTAACCTGGTTTCTCAACAGAGCTTTTCTCTGGCTTGCAGTCTTTCCAAGTTTTCTATAGCCTGCCATGTTATTTCCTCCTTACTCATTATTCTCGCCCGGATGGAACGATAATCCGAGCTCTTTCAGCTTAGCAATTACTTCCTCAAGGGACTTACGACCAAGGTTTCGAACCTTCATCATATCCTCTGGGGTGCGATTGATCAATTCTTCTACTGTATTTATATTTGCCCTCTTCAGACAATTATAAGAGCGGACGGACAATTCAAGTTCATCAATATTCATCTCCAGAACTCTCTCTTTCTGATTGTCCTCCTTCTGTACCATAACCTCAGCGGTCTTTGCATTTTCAGATAAGTCAATAAAGGAATTCAGATGCTCGCTCAAAACCTTCGCTGCAAGGCTGACAGACTCGTCTGGAGCCAGCGTGCCGTTTGTATATACGTCCAAAGTCAATTTATCAAAGTCTGTAATCTGACCAACGCGGGTATTTTCCACTGTTAAATTAACACGCTTTACGGGCGTATAAATGGAATCCACTGCGATCACTCCGATTGGCAGGTCGTCGCTCTTGTTTTTGTCTGCACTGCTGTAACCTCTGCCCCTTGTGATTGTCAGCTCAATATATAATTTGCTGTCCGCGCCGCCGTTCAGCGTCGCAATCACCTGGTCAGGATTCAGAATCTCGATATCAGGATCTGCCTGAATATCACGTGCTCTGACAACTCCCTCGCCTTCAAAATCAATATAAGCAACCTTTGCTTCACTTGATTCGCTCGTGTTCTTAATCGCCAGGTTTTTGATGTTCATAATAATCTCGGTGACATCTTCTTTTACGCCCGGAATTGGCATAAACTCATGTACAACACCATCGATCTTCACATGACTCACTGCCGCGCCCGGCAAAGAGGAAAGCATAATCCTTCTCAACGAATTTCCTAGAGTCGTGCCATATCCCCTCTCCAAAGGCTCAACAACAAAGCGTCCGTATTTCTTATCTTCGGAAATTTCAGCAATTTCAATTCTAGGTTTTTCAAAATCAAACATCCTGGACCCTGCTACTAAAAACATATTAAAAATATGTTTATGCTAGATGATTCGCTACAATCTCACAATTTGCAGTTACTGCACTTTGGCGGACTGCTTGGCTGCCGCAAATCTTTGACAAAGCCACCCGTACATACCTGCAAATATTTTGTAAGCTTTCATCTAATTCGCTTTTCCTTTCCTAGATTTTCTTGTTTTGCCCTTGGGTTTCGGGACTTGACCATTGACCAGCTGCACCCACAGACTTCTACATCCTGTTTCAACGGATAAGGAATTTCTTTCTGCAGCTTGGCCTGCTGTAAAGTCAGCACAAACTATACCTTGGATTTTAGGTACTTTTGAGTATATCCACTCACATTTTACGTTCATTTTAATTGTTTAAGTTCCCTTTGGAAAGTATCCCAAACAGATAGAACAATACGCAATAACTGTCTATTATTTCGAGTACAACTCGACAATCAGCATCTCGTTTACTGGAACATCGATCTGATCTCTGGTTGGGATCTCTTTTACTGTGCCAGTCAAGTTTTCATGATCTGCCTCCAACCATGCCGGAACGATTCTGCCGCCTGTCACTTCAAGAATATCCTTATATCTCTGTGCGGACTTTGCTTTCTCCTTAATGGAGATCACATCGCCTACCTTCACCTGATAGGATGGGATATTCACGCATTTTCCATTTACAAGAACATGTCTGTGATCCACAATCTGTCTTGCTTCTGTTCTTGTTCTGCCATAGCCAAGACGGAACATTACATTGTCAAGACGCAGCTCCAACAAAATCATTAAATTTTCGCCTGTTGTGCCGTATTTCAGTTTCTTCGCCTTGTCAAAGTTATTGCGGAACGGTTTTTCCAGAACACCGTAAATAAACTTTGCTTTCTGCTTTTCACGCAGCTGCAAACCATACTCGCTGACTTTCTTGCCAGCTCTCATAAAATTACGGTTGGATTTTTTATCAATGCCAAGGTAACTCGGCTCAAGACCTAACGATCTACATCTCTTTAATACCGGACCCATATCTCTAGCCATTTTTTCCTACCTCCTATTAGACTCTTCTGCGTTTTGGCGGTCTGCAGCCATTGTGCGGAACCGGGGTGACATCCTTGATGCTTGTAACTTCAATCCCACATGCCTGAAGCGCGCGGATCGCTGCTTCTCTTCCCGAACCAGGTCCTTTTACCATAACTTCAACGGATTTTAAACCGTGCGGCAATGCAGCTCTCGCAGCGGTCTCCGCTGCCATCTGTGCAGCGTAAGGTGTGGACTTTCTCGATCCACGGAACCCAAGCCCGCCTGCACTTGCCCAGGAAATCGCATTCCCCTCGGAGTCTGTAAGAGTAACAATTGTATTATTAAAAGACGACTGGATATGTGCCTGTCCACGATCGACATTCTTTCTAACACGCTTTTTCGCAGTTTTCTTCGCTGCTACTGTCTTCTTAGCCATGTCTATAACCTCCTGTTGGATTCAATTATTTCTTCTTATTCGCTACCGTGCGCTTTGGACCTTTTCTTGTCCTTGCGTTCGTCTTTGTCTTCTGACCGCGAACCGGAAGTCCTTTTCTGTGACGGATTCCTCTGTAGCAGCCAATCTCCTGCAGTCTCTTGATATTTAACGCGATCTCTCTTCTAAGATCACCTTCCACCTGCATTGTCTCGTCAATAACGTCGCGAATCCTTGCAACTTCATCGTCCGTCAAGTCGCGAACACGGGTGTCCGGGTTCACATTTGCTTTCGCAAGAATACGGTTGGAGCTTACCCTTCCGATGCCATAAATATAAGTAAGCCCGATCTCTACACGCTTTTCTCTTGGTAAGTCCACACCACTAATACGTGCCATGTGTAATTGCACCTCCGTAATTTTAATTAAGTAATAAATAAGTTTCGCGGTGCAGTGTTCCGCCTGGTGTGTTCTAGCACACACGGCAGTCTTCCACCGCGCCAGCCGCTTTAAATTGTGACAGCCCGGCTACTCCGGCACTGAAAGATGGCATATATCCTGCCGTCTAAAGGGACTCTTTGTCCCCCACAATATCACAATTTTGTCCGACATACACGCTTTTCCGAACAGCAATTCGAAAGCCGGGCTTGCTAAAGGCCCGTGACGTAAGGTACAGCGGACGATTGTAACGCAGAAAGCAAGAACTGTTTCTATCTATATACGAGCAGAGTACTCTCCGCTCGCTGCACAGAACGCATACGGTTCTCTGAGGCGCACTGCACATAAAAAGAAACAATTGCAGCGCCAAGGCTTGTACCAGTATGTGGAAACACACACCTTTAACCTCGGCGGCAATTTTCATTATCCCTGTCTCTGCTTGTGTTTCGGGTTCTCACAGATCACTCTGATTGCACCCTTTCTTTTAATAATCTTGCATTTCTCACAAATCGGTTTTACTGAAGATCTTACCTTCATTTTTTACCTCATTTCTGCGCGGCTTTGTTGGTTTACAAGTCTGTGAAGACCACGCGGACACAAACTTGCAGATTGAAAATTTTCATCTTTCTCACACTCTGCCACGACAAATTTTTGTGAAGAAGTATAAAAAAACATTTGATCTTCAATCTCTATTTCTTTCGAAAAAAGTCCACTTGCTATTATAACAAAAGCTTATGGAAAAAGCAAGTTGTTTTTTTCCCAGTTTTTAGGCTGGTTTGGGCGGTTTTTTCAGACATTTTGCCAGAAAAAACCGCCCAAACCAGCCTGATATACCATATCTTGCAACTTGGCATACCAGGCTGTGTCAGGCTACTTATCACGCCATATAATTCTTCCTTTTGTCAAATCATAAGGCGACAGCTCAAGCGTCACTTTGTCACCCGGCACAATCTTGATAAAATTCATGCGGAGCTTGCCGCTGATGTGCGCGAGCACGCGATGGCCGTTCTCAAGCTCCACCTGGAACTTGGCGTTCGGCAGCTTCTCCACCACGGTGCCTTCAATTTCAATAACATCCGTTTTTGACATGGAAACCTCCTTCAAGCCTAACTACTTATCCAAAATCGCGGTAATATCTCCAAATACCTCCGCAACCTCTTTTGTCCCATCTACTTCCTTTAAGATCCCCTGTCCTGCATAGTAGTCGATCAGCGGCTGTGTCTGAGTATGGTACACATCAAGACGCTTTGCCACAGTTTCCGGCTTATCGTCGTCACGCAGAACAAGCTCGCCGCCGCAGGCATCGCACACGCCTTCTTTCTTCGGCGCATTGAATACAACATGGTAAGTACCGCCGCAGGAAAGACATGCGCGCCTTCCCGACATACGATTCACAATGTTCTCATCTGGAACTTCGACATTGATCGCATAATCAAGCTTGCCGCCCTCGTCAGAAAGAGCCTTCGTCAGTGCTTCAGCCTGCGGAATTGTACGCGGAAATCCGTCAAGCACATACCCGTTTGCACAATCTGCCTGCTTAAAGCGATCCATAATCAATTCCAAAGTCAGCTCATCCGGCACAAGTGCGCCCTGATCCATAAATGCTTTCGCCTTTTTGCCTAACTCAGTTCCTTCTTTAATATTCGCACGGAAAATATCTCCCGTTGAAATATGCGGGATGCCGTACTTTGACGCGATCATCTTCGCCTGTGTTCCCTTGCCTGCTCCCGGCGCACCAAGCATAACAATCTTCATAATATCCCTCGCTTCTGCGCTGCTTTCCTTGTATGGCGTTCCCGTGCCAAGCAGCGCGCAGGCAGGAACGCAATTTTCTTGTTGTGTTCCAGAGCATTTTTCGCTCAGGAACATAAAACAGCCAAATCTACTTCTCTTTTTTTTAAGTTTATTGGCTGCTGTTTACTTCCATGACGACAATCAGCGATTACTTTGATAAATCAAACAGCTTTTTAAAAACAGGGTGGGACAAACTGCCCCACCCTGGAAGTTTAAATTGCATTAATCATTCAAAAATCCTTTATAGTGGCGCACCAACATCTGGGACTCAATCTGCTTGAGCGTTTCAAGCACAACGCCGACTACGATGATAAGCGATGTACCACCGAAATTCACGCGCGCGCCAAATGCACCTGCAAAGAAAATAGGAATAACCGATACAATGGTGAGACCGATCGCACCAACAAAGATAATATAATTCAGCACTTTGTTTAAATACTCCGTCGTCGGTCTGCCCGGACGGATGCCTGGGATAAAACCGCCCTGCTTCTTCATATTGTTCGCTATCTCCATCGGATTAAAAGTGATGGAAGTGTAGAAGTATGCAAAGAAGATAATCATTGCAATATAGAATACTGCGCCCAGGGTGTACTTAAACTCACCAAACTCCTTAAAATTAAACCAGTTTCCCTGATTTAACATATACAGAATCTTGCGCCAGAGCGTTGAACGCTCACCGTGTACACCAAAAAAGGATGAAATAATAATTGGAAACTGCATCAGGGACGATGCGAAAATGACTGGGATCACGCCTGCCGTGTTTACCTTAAGAGGGATAAAAGAGGACTGTCCGCCGACCATGCTTCTGCCCTGTACCTTCTTTGCGTACTGTACGGCAATTTTTCTCTGCGCATCCTGCAAAAGGATAATCAAAACAACTGTCACAAGGATAACCGCGATAATAACAACCGCGCCGATAATACCTGTCCCAACGCTTGACGCGCCTGTGATAAATTTTTCCGTCAAGTTGCTGATATCCGCCGGCATCTTGGCTACAATGTTGAACAAAAGGATTATGGAAATACCATTTCCAACACCCTTCTCGGTAATACGCTCGCCTAACCACATCAGGAACGCAGAACCTGCCGTAAAAGCTGCCGTGATAACCACAATATTGGTAAACAGGCTGCCGCTGCTCAACAAACCGGAATTATTGAATCCGATCGTCATGGCGACGGATTCAATGATTGCTAGGCCCACTGTGAGATACCTGGATATCTCGGCAATCTTCTTCCTGCCTTCCTCGCCGTCCTTCTGAATCTCTTCGAGTTTCGGAATCGCGATGGTCAGCAGCTGCATGATAATGGATGATGTGATATACGGAGAAATGTTCAATGCAAAAATGGACATTTCCGTAAAAGAACCACCTGTTAACGCATCAAGAAATCCGATATTGTCCCCCATCGTAGATACAAGCCAATTCTGGAAATACTCCCGGTTCACTCCTGGAACCGGGATGAGGCAGCCAAGTCTCACGATCAGCAACGCGAAGAGCGTGTAGATGATCTTTGTGCGGATATCTTTGATCTTAAAGGCGTTTCTAAGCGTTTTCAGCATATTAGATCACCTCTGCATTTCCACCAAGTGCCTTAATTTTTTCGATCGCGCTTTCACTGAACGCTGATACCTTTACATTAAGCTTCTTAGTTAATTCTCCGTTTCCAAGAATCTTTACTCCGTCCTTTGGGTTGCTGATGATGCCGAGTTCCATCATAGACTCAACCGTTACATCAGCGCCGTCCTCGAACCTGTTCAGCATATCAACATTAACAGCGATGATTTCCTTTGTATTTCTGTTGTGGAAGCCTCTTTTTGGAAGTCTCCTGTACAAAGGCATCTGACCACCTTCAAAGCCTGTTCTCGGAGCGCCGGAACGTGCCTTCTGGCCTTTGTGACCCTTACCGGCTGTCTTTCCGTTTCCTGAACCATGGCCGCGTCCTCTGCGGAACTTATCGCCCTGCTTAGAACCTTTTGCTGGTCTTAATTCTGATAAATTCATCGTATACACCTCCTTACTTGGAACTAGATTTCTTCAACTTTCACCAAATGCTTAACCTGCGCCACCATACCTCTTGTGGAAGCATTGTCCGGCATCTCGACCACGCTGTTAAGCTTTTTTAAGCCAAGTGCGGCGACGGTGCGCTTATGTTTTGGAATCGCACCAATCGTGGACTTTGTCAATGTTATTTTCAATTTCTCAGCCATTTTTCTACCTCTCCTTTGCTAAATCAGCCCAAAAGCTCATCCACAGAGATGCCGCGGAGCACTGCCACTTCCTCTGGGGTCTTTAACTGGGCAAGGCCGTTGATGGTAGCGAGAACTACATTCTGCTTATTGTTCGAGCCGAGGGACTTTGTACGAATATTCTTAAAACCTGCAAGTTCAAGGACATTGCGGGCTGGACCACCAGCGATAATACCAGTACCGTCTGGACTTTTCTTCAGCATCACGCTCGCGCTGCCAAACTTGCCGATAAAATCATGCGGAACACTGCCATTCTCATCAAGCGGCAGTTCGATCAGCTTCTTCATCGCATCTTCCTTGCCCTTGCGGATTGCTTCTGGAATCTCAGCAGCCTTGCCAAGTCCAGCGCCGACATGGCCATTCTTGTCACCGACAACAACCAGCGCTGTAAAACGGAAGTTACGGCCACCCTTTACAACCTTTGTTACGCGCTTGATGGCTACGACTTTATCTTCCAGTTCCAACTGGCTAGCATCAATGATTGTACGTTTCATGTGTTTTCCTCCTTGCTTAGAAATTAAGCCCTGCTTCACGGGCTGCATCGGCCAATGCCTGAACCTTGCCCTGGTAGATAAAACCGCCCCTGTCAAATACGACCTGGGTAATGCCCTTCTCCAGCGCTTTCTTGGCAATTACCTGTCCCAAATGCGCTGCCGCTGCAACGTTGTTGGTTTTTTCAAGCTCAGCCTTTACGTCTTTGTCAAGGGTGGAAGCAGCTACTAAAGTGTTCCCTACCGTGTCATCGATCACCTGTGCATACATATGGTTGTTGCTTCTGAAAACGGCCAAACGTGGTCTCTCAGGAGTGCCGGCGAAACGATTGCGCATTCTGTTATGCTTTTTCACGCGAACTTCACTTCTCGATATCTTACTAACCATTTTTATACCTCTTTCCTACGATACACAATTATTTCTTGCCAGTCTTACCAGCCTTGCGCCTAATCACTTCGTCAGCATACTTGATACCCTTGCCCTTATATGGCTCTGGTCTTCTCTTATTCCTGATCTCAGCAGCATACTGGCCAACCTTTTCTTTATCAATACCCCTGACAATAATCTTGGTCTGTGCATCCACCGTCGTCTCGACGCCTTCTGGGTCAACCATAATCACAGGGTGAGAATATCCTAATGTCAGTGTAAGCTCCTTGCCTGCTTTTGCGGCCCTATAGCCTGTACCATTGATTTCAAGAACTTTCTCATAACCGCTTACAACACCGGTCACCATATTTGCGATCAGGGTTCTTGTCAGACCGTGGAGAGATTTCATTCTCTTTAAGTCGTTTGGTCTGGAAACCAGCACTTCCACGCCTTCCACCTTGATCGTCATCTCTGCAGGCAATACCCTTTCGAGTGTCCCTTTCGGACCTTTTACAGTCACTTTATTATTTTCTGCAACCTCGACTGTCACACCAGCCGGAATTGCGATTGGCATTTTTCCTATACGTGACATGCCCGTACCTCCTTATTCAATGTTTGACAGCTCTTTCGCTGTCCCCCGTAGGAAAGAGTATCTAATGGGACAAGGCATCCCGAAAAGACTTCCTTTCCTTGCCCGGAAAATAAAATTTTTATCACAGCCGGCATCTCTTTACCAGATAAATGCCAGCACTTCTCCTCCCACATTCTCCTTCCGCGCTTCCTTGTCGGTGAGAACGCCCTTGTTTGTGGAAATAATTGCAGTACCAAGTCCTCCAAGAACTCTTGGAAGGTCTTCTTTGCTCGCGTAGACGCGCAGTCCCGGCTTTGAGATTCTCTTAAGACCAGTGATAATCCTTGTGTTTTTATCTTTGCCGTACTTCAAGGTAACATGGATATTTTTGAAATTTCCAACCTCCTCGACCTCGAAGCTCTTGATATATCCTTCTTTCAAGAGGATCTCCGCAATGGAAATCTTCATCTTGGATGCCGGGATATCCACGGTATCATGTTTAGCAGTGTTTGCATTACGAATTCTTGTAAGCATATCTGCGATCGGATCGTTCATTGTCATGGTATTTGCCTCCTTTCCTAATCTTACCAGCTTGCTTTCTTAACACCTGGTATTTCGCCCTTGTATGCCAGCTCACGGAAGCAGATTCTGCAGATTCCGTATTTTCTTAAATATGCATGTGGGCGTCCACAAATCCTGCAGCGGTTGTATTCTCTGGTCGAGAATTTCTGTGTGCGCTGCTGTTTAATCTTCATCGATGTTTTAGCCATGGACTTTCCCTCCTGTTATTTGCTAAATGGCATTCCGAACAACGTCAGTAACTCGCGCGCTTCTTCATCTGTCTTCGCGGTTGTCACGAAGATAATATCCATGCCCCTAACCTTATCTACTTTGTCGTACTCGATCTCCGGGAAAATCAGCTGCTCTTTAATGCCGAGTGCATAATTGCCTCTGCCGTCAAACGCATTTGGATTCACACCCCTAAAGTCGCGGACACGCGGTAAAGACAGATTGATCAGGCGGTCAGCAAACTCATACATCTTCTCACCGCGCAGAGTTACTTTACATCCGATCGCAAGTCCCTCCCTGATCTTAAAGTTCGCGATGGATTTCTTTGCCTTTGTGACCACTGGCTTCTGTCCTGCGATAATCTGCATATCGCGCACTGCGGACTCTAATGCCTTTGCATTTTCCTTCGCCTCGCCGACTCCCATATTGATTACAATTTTATCAAGCTTCGGGATCTGCATTACATTCTTATAACCGAATTTCTTCTGCATAGCCGGAGCGATTTCATTTTTATATGTTTCCTTTAAACGAGCCAACTTGATAACCTCCTTTCCTGGAATTAGTCGATAACCTCACCGGTTGATTTTGCAAAACGCACCTTCTTCGGCTTGCCGTCCTTGCCGTCAACAGTTTTAAAACCGATTCTGGTTGTCTTGCCCTTGTGAACATACATTACATTCGATGCGTCAATCGGTGCGTCCTTGTGAATAATACCACCCTGCGGATTCGCCTGAGATGCCTTCGCGTGCTTTACGACGGTGTTGACACCTTCCACTACGAGTCTGCCGTCAGAAACGGAAACGACTTTCCCTTCCTTGCCTTTATCTTTGCCGGCGATAACCTTCACGGTATCGCCCCTTTTAATCTTTGCTGTTGCCACGTCCGACACCTCCTTAAAGTACTTCTGGTGCTAATGAAACGATTTTCATAAACTGCTTCTCTCTGAGCTCTCTTGCGACCGGCCCAAAGATACGGGTTCCTCTTGGGTTCTTGTCTTCCTTAATGATAACTGCCGCATTCTCGTCGAAGCGGATATAAGAACCGTCCTTGCGGCGTGCTCCCTTGACTGTACGTACAACAACAGCCTTCACAACATCGCCCTTCTTTACAACACCGCCTGGTGTTGCATCTTTGACAGAGGCTACAATAATATCGCCAATATTTGCATACCTTCTGGTTGAACCGCCCATAACACGAATGCAAAGCAATTCCTTCGCGCCGGTATTGTCAGCAACCTTCAATCTGGTTTCTGTTTGTACCATGTCGAATACTCCTTTCGAATTTCTAAGCTAGAATCCCCCCGCAATAACTGCGGCAGGTAATTATTTTGCCTTCTCAATGATCTCGACAAGCCTCCACCTTTTGTCCTTTGACAGCGGCCTTGTTTCCATAACTTTAACCCTGTCGCCGACCTGGCACTCATTGTTCTCGTCATGCGCCTTGAGCTTGTAGGTTCTCTTCACGATCTTGTTGTAAAGGGGGTGCTTCACGTTATCTACGACAGCGACGACAATGGTCTTCTGCATCTTGTCGCTGACTACCTTGCCAACGCGGGTTTTACGAAGATTTCTTTCTTCCACGGTAAATACTCCTTTCTACTGGAACGTCGCCGGGTTCTATTTGCCCTGTGCGGAAATAACGGTCTGGATTCTTGCGATATTCCTTCTTACTTCTTTAATTCTGCTTGTATTATCCAACTGGTTTGTCGCATTCTGGAATCTCAAGTTAAAAAGTTCCTTCTTCGCATTTACCAGTTCTTCGTTCAATTCAGCTGCTGACTTTTTTGTTAATTCTTCTACATACTTATTTGTTTTCACTGCCAGCACCTCCTTCTAAATCTTGGCGGGAAACGATCTTGCACTTTACTGGTAACTTGTGAGATGCAAGACGCAATGCCTCTTTTGCGATTTCTTCCGTCACGCCCGCGATCTCGAACATCACGCGGCCCGGCTTTACAACAGCCACCCAATATTCCAGAGAGCCTTTTCCAGAACCCATTCTGGTTTCTGCCGGCTTTGTTGTCACCGGCTTATCTGGGAAAATCTTAATCCAAACCTGGCCACCACGCTTGATATAACGTGTCATTGCAATACGAGCTGCCTCGATCTGATTTGACTTGATCCACGCTGGTTCCACTGCAATAATACCATACTCGCCGTTTGTGATCGTATTGCCTCTCATAGCTTTTCCTGCCATACTGCCACGGAATTGCTTACGGCGCTTTACTCTTTTTGGCATTAACATTATTTATCACTCCCTTCCTTTTTTGCTGCCTTTGTTGGAAGTACTTCACCGTGGTAAATCCAAACTTTAACGCCGATCTTACCATAGGTAGTGTCTGCCTCTGCAAATCCGTAATCGATATCTGCACGGAGAGTCTGAAGCGGAATCGTTCCCTCGTTGTAGAACTCAGTACGCGCCATATCCGCGCCGCCAAGACGACCGGAGCAGGATACTTTAATACCCTTTGCGCCGCTCTTCATTGTCCTGGACATTGTAGATTTCATCGCACGGCGGAAGGAAACACGGTTCTCAAGCTGAGTCGCAATGTTCTCCGCAACAAGCTGTGCGTTTGCGTCCGGCTTTTTCACCTCTTTGATTTCAATATTAAGCTTCTTTTTTGTAAAGCGGGCAAGCTCACCCTTTAAAACTTCAATCTCAGCGCCGGCCTTGCCGATCACTACGCCTGGCTTCGCCGTATAAATAATGATCTTCATTTTGTCAGAAGCGCGCTCGATATCAATCTTTGAGATACTTGGGTCAATCTTGGCAGAACCGGATTTCGCGGTACCTGCAGCACTGTATGACCTCTCCTTCAGGAACTTCCTGATGTTGTAATCTTCTACCAAATTGTCTGCGAAATCAGCTTCTGCGTACCATCTGGAATTCCAGTCGCTGATTACGCCGACCCTCAAGCCATGAGGATTAACTTTTTGTCCCATGATTGCCCTCCTTATCTCTCATTCAGCACAATAGTGATATGGCTCATTCTCTTTAAAATCCGGTATGCTCTGCCCTGTGCTCTTGGATGAATTCTCTTCATCGTCGGCGCGCAGTTCGCATAGCACTCTGCAATATAAAGCTTCGAAGCGTCCATACCATTATTATTCTCTGCGTTCGCAATTGCTGACTTCAGTAATTTCTCTATCAAAGTTGAAGCATATCTTGGATTATAAGCTAAAATGCCAAGTGCTGTCTGTACATCCTTGCCTCTGATCGCGTCGAGTACAAAGCACGCTTTCTGTACAGATACTCTCGCGTAAGATAACTTTGCCGATGGTCTTGTATCCTTGTTTGCGTTCCTCTCTCTCTTGATCTGGGATCTATGTCCTTTCGCCATGGATGATACCTCCTTTCAAAATCTAACGGCTCTCCGTTTGTTTGCTTCCAGCAGGCTCATTGCCCGCTTATTCTGTATCAGTACCGCAATCTGGCGGACGGTATTCCCGCCTCAAACGCCAGACTGTGCGTTATTTCAATTATTTCTTGCCCTTCTTCTCGTCCTTGCCGTGTCCGCGGAACGTCCTTGTCGCTACGAACTCGCCGAGCTTGTGACCAACCATATCCTCTGTAATATAAACCGGAACATGCTTTCTTCCGTCATGAACGGCGATAGTCAGGCCAACCATCTGTGGGAAAATGGTAGAACGGCGGGACCAGGTTTTAATAACCTGCTTATCGCCGGTTTTATTTACAGCCTCGACCTTCTTGAGCAAATGCTCATCAGCAAAAGGTCCCTTTTTTAATGAACGTGCCATATCGGTTTAACCTCCTTCAACTATTTCGTTAACGCCTTGCCGTCTCTTCTCCGCACAATCAGCTTATTGGACTGCTTGTTCTTCTTGCGGGTCTTAAGACCGAGTGCCGGCTTGCCCCAAGGGGTTACAGGGCCTGGGCGGCCAATTCCCGTCTTACCTTCACCACCGCCGTGAGGGTGATCGTTCGGGTTCATAACAGAACCGCGGACTGTAGGTCGGATACCCATATGACGCTTGCGCCCTGCCTTACCGATATTGATCAACTCATGGTCAATGTTTCCAACCTGACCGATTGTTGCACGGCAGCTGATCGGAACCATTCTCATCTCGCCGGATGGCAGACGCAGAGTTGCATACTTGCCTTCCTTTGCCATTAACTGTGCAGAATTTCCTGCGGAGCGAACCATCTGACCGCCCTTGCCCGGATATAACTCAATATTGTGAATCTCGGAACCAACTGGGATGTTCTGAAGCGGCAGGCAGTTGCCAAGCTTTACTTCGGCACTCTCTCCGTTCATAACCGAATCCCCGACATTCAAGCCGTTTGGCGCGAGGATATATGACTTCTCGCCGTCTGCATAACAGATCAGCGCAATATTTGCCGTTCTGTTTGGGTCGTACTCAATCGTAAGAACTTTCGCTGGAATTCCGTCTTTCCTTCTCTTAAAATCCACCAGACGGTATCTTCTTCTGCTGCCGCCGCCCTGATGTCTGACGGTAATTTTACCCTGGTTGTTGCGACCTGCATGTTTCTTCAGGGAAACAGTCAGGGACTTTTCTGGTTTCTTTGCTGTAATCTCAGAAAAATCAGATCCTGTCATGTTTCTTCTGGAAGGTGTATATGGGTTATAAGTTTTAATTCCCATGATTGTTACTCCTTTCAATCGTAACTTGTCACGCAATAATGAGGTGCGGCCTGAAAGGAAGCCAAGCCGATACCTTTATCTGCGAAATTTTTACAGACCGGAGAAAATCTCGATCTCCGCACTGTCCTCGGTCAGCTGAACAATCGCTTTTTTCATTTTCGCGGTCTTGCCGTAAGTTGCGCCGCGCCTGCGAGTCTTGCCGTCCAGGTTCATTGTGTTTACCTTTGCGACCTTTGTGCCGGCAAACATCTTCTCAACCGCTTCCTTCACCTGATTCTTTGTCGCATCCGGGTGAACGGAAAACGCATATTTCTTCTCGCTCATGGAATTCATCGTCTTCTCTGTTACAATCGGGCGAAGAATCACATCATAATATTTCAAATCAGCCATTACGCATACACCTCCTCAATCTTCGCAACAGCATCCTTCGTGATTACAAGATTGCTGTACTTTAAGATGTCATAGACATTGATCGTATTGCTGAGAGCGGTTCTAACCGATGGAATGTTCCTTGCAGAAAGGATTACCTTGTCATCCTTCTCGCCAAGAACGATAAGCGCCTTGTCCACATTTAATTTGTCCAGGACTGCTACCATCTTCTTTGTCTTGATTTCATCCAAGGACAGAGAATCAAGAACATAGAACTTCTGCTCCGCAACGCGGGAGGTCAGTGCAGACTTCAATGCCGCTGCCTTTTCCTTCTTATTCATCTTGAAGGAATAGTCCCTTGGCTTCGGGGCGAATACAACGCCGCCGCCCTTCCACTGCGGTGCTCTTGTGGAACCTTGTCTTGCATGGCCTGTACCCTTCTGCTTCCACGGCTTTCTGCCGCCGCCTCTTACTTCCGCGCGGGTCTTCGCACTCTGCGTACCCTGACGCTTGTTTGCAAGATGCAGAACAACTGCCATATGCATTAAATGCTCATTTACTTCTACGCCAAAGATTGCATCGTTCAGCTCAAGAGAGCCTACTTCGCTGCCTTCCATATTATAAACCTTTACGCTTGCCATTCTAGTATTCCTCCTTTCCTCAGGCTTTCTAGTTTGTGCTCTTTACGGTTTCCTTCAGCATTACAAGTGCCTTTTTCGGTCCTGGCACTGCGCCTTTTACAAGGATAATATTGTTGTCCACATCAATGCGAACAACTTCAAGGTTCTGTATGGTTGCCTTTACATGTCCCATGTGTCCCGGCATGTGCTTGCCTTTAAACACACGTCCCGGAGTTGTGGCTGGACCGTTCGAACCAGCGTGTCTGTGATACTTGGAACCATGACCCATAGGTCCTCTGGAAAGTCCGTGACGCTTGATCGCACCCTGGAATCCCTTTCCTTTTGTAGTTCCGGTCGCGTCAATTTTATCGCCAGCCGAAAAAATATCAACCTTAATTTCCTGACCTACCGTGTAATCTGCAGCGTTCTCAAACTTGAACTCCCTGAGAAACCTCTTGTTTGCAACACCCGCTTTTTTGAAATGACCTGCTCTCGGTTTGTTTACAAGAACATCTCTGATGTCGCCAAATCCGACCTGAACTGCATTGTAGCCGTCAGTCTCAACTGTTTTTACTTGTGTTACTGCACAAGGACCAGCCTGCAATACGGTCACCGGAGTAAGCACTCCGTCCTCACCGAAGATCTGCGTCATGCCAACCTTCGTAGCTAAAATAGCCTTTTTCATAATAACTGCACCTCCTGTTAATCTACAGCGGATCGGATTAAAATTCCTTTCCGATCATCCTAGACGGTCTAATACGGAGCTTGTATATAAACCATAAGGATTTCTTACTTTGTTATATAACCTTTTCAGGCAATTCGTTTTCCTGCTCAAAGCACTGTTTTATCAGCTGGATTTTCAGCAGACCAACCTAGTCTTTGTCGGAAAAACGGATTTCGCTATATTTTTATTTCGCCTTCATCTTGATATCGATGTACACGCCTGCCGGCATCTCAAGTCTTGCCAGAGCGTCAACGGTCTTCTGTGTCGGAGCAATAATATCAATAAGTCTTTTATGTGTTCTCTGCTCAAACTGCTCTCTCGAATCCTTATATTTGTGTACCGCGCGGAGAATTGTGATAACTTCCTTCTTTGTCGGCAGCGGCACTGGTCCGCTCACCTTTGACCCCGTTTTCTTTACCGTCTCAATAATCTTTGCAGCAGATGAATCGATCAACTGATGATCATAAGCTTTCAGCGTAATCCTCATTACTTGACTTGCCATAAAAAAAGTCGCCTCCTTTTCGCACTTCATTGCAGTACGACAAGCGGTGACTGTACACTCACCCGTGTGTTTCGCACTTATCGAATCGAAGTGATTCCTTGGATGCTGTCTAAATTTCAGCAGACAGCACTTGGCTTCATCCCGAAAAAGCCGAGTCCACGGTTCTCTGCATAGCAGAATATTTATCTGTACAGTGACTTGTCGCCAGTTTTGATAACTTGACATTCGCTCCACGGAAAACCTGCCCTAAACAGGACAGCAACCTCTCGCTTCTACGCTATCAACGTCACAACAGTTGGTATTATACCTTAGAAATTCCCCGATTGCAAGCATTTTCTCAAGGATTTCTTTCGATTGACAAAACAAAATTTCATGAAATTCCCACTGCTTTTTTGTGCAAATTCTCCAATTCTTACCGATATCACTCTACAACAGAACTTTCTTTTACTATCTTCCATAAATTAAACAACAAACCACAGACTTTGGAACCTGACACAAATCTCGCAATGAAACATTCTTATTTTCAATTTTTATCCCTCTGCCATCTTCCAGATGCTCCGCACGGCAGCACAAGCCCGCTCTCTGTCACTGGCAGCCCGATCTCCTCCGATATTGTCTTTCCTTCAAATGATCTTAACTCCAGACCAAGCAGATAGGACAGCACTGCTGGCTGCAAACCTGTAGTATAGGAATTTATAAGAAAAAACAGCGGCTGTTCTGTCAGTACGGATGTACATAGTCTAATAAATCCATGAATACTATCCTCGATCTTCCAGATCTCGCCTTTTGGTCCTCTGCCGTAGGACGGCGGATCCATAATCACAGCGTCATAATGGTTTCCCCGACGGATTTCACGCTCCACAAATTTTTGACAGTCATCGACAATATAGCGGATCGGCGCGTTCGAAAGCCCCGATAAAGCAGCGTTTTCCTTCGCCCAGGAAACCATCCCTCTCGATGCGTCCACATGTGTTACCGCTGCGCCTGCTGCCGCAGCAGCCACAGTTGCGCCGCCTGTGTAAGCAAATAGATTTAATACTTTAATCTCTTTATCAGGATGATTTTCTTTTTCCTTTCGAATCAGCCCGCCAAACCAATCCCAATTTACCGCCTGCTCTGGAAACAGCCCTGTATGTTTAAATGAGAACGGCTGCAGCTGAAATATCAGACTGCGGTAGCTCACCTGCCACTGCTTTGGCAAATCAAAAAATTCCCACTCTCCTCCACCTTTGCTGCTGCGGCGGTAATGGGCATTTCGTTTTTTCCACCCGCCATGTTTTTTTTCTGTATTCCAAATCACCTGTGGGTCTGGGCGTACAAGCAGATACTTTCCCCACCGCTCTAATTTTTCGCCGTCCGAGGTATCAAGCACCTCGTAATCCTCCCATTGATCTGCAATCCACATAAAAATTTATCCCTTCTCTAAAGATTAATCAGGTGCTGTCCCCCTCAATTAAAACTGGTTCCAGCAGGCATGACTCTGTCTTTCTTCCATTTTGCCGCGCCACAATATTTTCAAAAATCAAACTTCCCATCTTTTCAAAATCAACGGCGACTGTCGTCAGATTCGGGCGCATCATACTGGCAATATGTATATTATCACTCCCGATACATGCGATATCTTCAGGAACTCTCAGCCCTGCGTCCTTCGCTGCCAAAATAGCTCCGTAAGCCACATAGTCGTTAATACAGCAGACTGCTCTTGGAAGTTTTTTTTGACCGAGCAAAGCCCGCATTGCCTCCTCGCCGTCTTTTTCATCATAAGACTGCCCATGAATCCATTCCTGGCGAATTTCAAGACCAGCTTCCCTTGCATACTGATGCAGGCAGTCATACATCAGGGCAGTCGGATACCTCCCGTAAGGTCCGCTCGCGGCTCCTCCAAGAATTCCAACGGTTCGATAATCTTTTTTGAGCAAATGTTCCACAAGAAGCTTCACTTTCTTTTTCGTGTCTGTATGTACCCCGATACAGCCAAATTTTTCAGCCTGCTCGCAGCATAAAATACATGGAACACGACGGTTTAACGTATTGATGGCACTCGCGTACTCGGCGTCAATCTCAATCGCGTCAACGCCCCCTCCCATAATAACAGCAGCTTCCACGCGAACTTCATCAAAGACATTCAATATTCTCCGCTCCGTTCCAGTATCATTTTTTCCATTATATAAAATTGTCATATACCCATTGGCTGACGCATGTTTTTCAAATTCATAATATACATTAGAAAAATACTCGTTCCCAATATGCGGAATCATAAATCCAATAATTCTTGTTCTGTTCCTCTGTAGCCCTCTGGCCATCGCATTCGGACGGAACCCATACTTGTCAATCACTTCTTGTATTCTCGCCCGCGTCTTTTCCGAAACAGATCCTTTGCCCGAAATTACTCTGGAAACCAGAGACGGGGACACCCCAACCTCAGCGGCAATATCATAGATTGTTATATTCTTCTCTTCCACGGCTCTATCCTTAATCTCAAAAAATTTATAATGAAACCCTCATTTATTTTATAATTTTAACTTATCTATCTTCAAGATGATCATATTGTTTCAATTTAAATATAACTTATCCTATAATAAAAAGCAAGGGGCAATTTCCCTGCCCCCTGCTTTTTCTACTGCAAACTACTTTTGTTAAAACAACCCTTCTTTTAAAAGACAGCGCTTTTTTTGAAAAAGACTTACTCTGCGCCTTCTTCTCCCTCTTCTTCTGGAGGATTAACATAATCATCCTGCAAATCCTGGCTGTAGTCGTGGTTCTTGATATCCTCCATCATTGCATCCAGTGCCGACTTATATGCTTCAAGTGCAGAATCTGGAGTATTTGAACCATTTCCAATCGACGAAAATACTTCATTATTCAAGAGTGTGTTCAGATCTTCAAAACCCATCAGAGGGCTGATCATTACCTTAGGCATTAAGTCAAGGCAGATCTCAACTGCTTTTGCATCGGAAGCGGAAGCCTCGAAATTCGCCGCGATGGCATCTTCGTAATCTTCTTCATCCTCAAAAACCTGGAAGATCAAATCAATGATTGTCGCCACTTCCTCCGGCTTGTCAATACCATTTAACATCATCCATGGAGAGGACTCTTTCCCATAAGAAACATACTCTTTGCCGGAAGGTCCAAGCGGGAACGGCACAAAGCCCCACTCATCTTTCATACCGGTTTCTTCATCGTTCAAATAAGAAGTAATCCACCATGCCTCATAGCACATCATCGACTGACCATCGCGGAACGAGTAGATCTGTGCCTGCCAGTCTCCCAGCCAGCCGCCTAAGTGCGGAACATTCTGCATGAAATCTGCATAAGCTTCCAGAGCTTCCTTTGCCTCCTTTGTGTCGAGTGCAAGTTCAACGCCGGAATCTGTCTTCTTTACAGCATCTGCACCGTTTGACGCCATAAAGCTCCAGATAAAGTTCTCCCTCTGATTAAAACCGTGGATATCATACTCGCCGTCGCCGTCCAAGTCAACGTTACCTTTGATTGCGATATCCTTAAAGTTTTTCCAATTCCATTCGCCCTTGTCATAAAGTTCATACAAATCTGGCAGATTGTACTGTTTAAAGAGCGTCTTGTTGTAGAAAATACCATACTGTACGTCCGGACCGGTTCTGCCCATCGCATAGACCTTGCCCTTGTAGGTGCTGGCATTTGTTGCCGACTCCTGATACCAAGGCTTGCTAAAATCAATTACACCAAGGTCACTGATCGGGTAAGCGATACCGCCCTCAATCAATGATGGAAGCAGCTGATAACTTAAAATATAACCGACGTCGCAGACTGGGTCGCCCGCAAGCACGCTTGTTACATAAGCGCCGACATAATCACCGCCGACATTGACAAACTCGATATTGCAGTTGTAGTTATCTTCCACAAACTTGATCCTCTCGGCAAATGCTTTTGCAAACAAATCGCCGTCTGGATCTGGAGTCATCTCCCAGTAGCTTCCGATTCTTACGGTTCTGCCGCCAAAATCATAAGCTGGCTCCGGCTCGTCGGTCGGTGTTGGATCGGTCGGATTATCGGAATCCGGCGTGTTTGTTGGAGTTTCTGGTGCGGAGGTCGGTTTTTCCTGATCTGCCGGAGTCGGAGTTGGGTCTTCTGCCGGATCTCCCCCGCAGCCTGCCATCGCCATTACCATAGATGCCGACAGCGTCAATGCAAGTAACTTCTTTTTCATAATAAATCCTCCTTCTTTTAATATACAACTAAAAAGAATTTATAATAAAGCATCTCGCTCTATTATCTTGAGCAGATCTGGAAACGCAGACTGCGTTTCCAGATATTTTTTTAATTATCCGACAATACCAGAGCGCGCAATTCCCTCCACAAAATGTTTCTGGCAGGCCAGATACAAAATAACGAGAGGAAGGATTACAAGCAGCACGCCTGTGTTGTTCATCATTGAGGCAAAGCCCGGCGTCACAAAATTCATAGACCCGCCCATATCTTTGTACTGCGCTGCAATCGTGGTTGCAAGCCCGCTCAGCTTATTTGATAAAAGCGCCATCTTAGGCATATACATTCCAGTGTAGAACGAGTCGGTCCACTGCCATACAAATCCAAACAAAAATACGGTTACCATCATCGGCACTGCAACCGGCATCATAATCTGCACAAATGTCCGAAGCTTGCCGCATCCGTCCACAAACGCAGCCTCCTCAAGTTCCTTCGGTATTCCTTTAAAGAACTGGCGCAGCATATAGATATAAAGCCCATTCTTAAAACCGATACAGGTAATCGCCTGAATCAGCACAGGTCCCGCCGTATTTAAAAGATTGATGCTCTCTCCTGTCACAGATTTCGCAATACCCAAAATATCAAAGAAACGAAAGTTCATATACATTGGGAGCATTAAAATCTGCGGCGGCACAATCAAGGTAAAGATCACACAGCCAAAAAATATATTTTTTCCAGGAAAACGGAATCTTGCAAAACCGTAAGCGGTCAGCATACATACAATCAGCTGTAAGAACGCCACTCCGCCTGAGATCACCGCGGTAAGCAGAAAACTCTTGCCGTACTCCAATCCCTTTAACACCTTTCTATAATTGTCCAATGTGAAAGTTTTTGGCACGTACTTTACTGTCGCATCGTATAAATTTGATTCATCCATCAAGGATACGCTCAACTTTACAAAGACCGGATACAAAATCACGTAACAGATTCCAAATACAATAACACCGCGCACAATGGAGAGTGCAATCCGCCCAAGTCTTGCCGGCGTAAGCTTCTTTTTTCTGCGTTCCACCCCTGGCGCTGTCTTTTTTCTGGGAAGTAATTTCTGGAGCGAAAACTTTGCTCCATTGTTTAATTTCCTTACGTCCTCCAACTTTGCCACCCCCTAATCTGTATAGAATACCTTCCGGCTGATCAAACCGCCGACAACAGCGATAATTACAGCGATCAACACGAAGTAAATCCATGCCATTGCGGAACCGAACCCATACTTTACATCGCTGAAGATCGTCTTTTTGATCAATGTCATCAGCTCGTTATCCGCGCTTGTGAACGAGTCGATAATTGTGTAAACGGAGTTCACAAGAATCAGCGGGCTGATCATCGGGAATGTGATCTTCCAGAAATTCTCCCACGCTGTAGCTCCTTCCATATTGGACGCCTCGTAAAGACTTGGAGAAATTCCCTGAAGTCCTGCAAGGAATACAAGAATCTGTACACCTGAAGCGATAACAATATCGTAAATTCCAAGCACTGCCTCCGATAAATAATTAACAAATGTTGCGGGCAGATTTGTATAATTCATCAAAAATTTTGAAATATTAAACACTGTTGACGCATCATCTGCGGAAAGCATTCCCTCTGGTCCCAATGTCTGCTGCAATAAGTCCGACGACTCAATACCAAGGATAATCCCCGAAGTCAGAATCACCGGAAAGAAGAAAATACTTCTCGCAATACCGCGTCCTTTAAATTTCTGGTTCAGCAGGTTCGCGGCAAAAAAGCTGAAAATCAAAATCAAAGGCACCTGGATAAACATATCCTTCACAGCGTTCAGCAATTTTAAATTAAAATCCGGATCGATCGTCAGCGCCCGTTTATAGTGTTCCAGTCCGCCTTCCGCCGCTTTTTGAAGTACATAACCTCCAGTTCCTACCTGCATATTGCTGAAACTGAACGCAATCGACTTAAAAAGCATCGGAAGAAACAACCCGATAAAACCGACCAGGAAAGGAATGATAAAGCAAAACCCGGCCACCGCTTCTTTACCTCTGAGCGTCATTTTCCGTTTTCCGTTCACTTTGCGCATTGCTTTCATTCTACTACCTCTCCTTCACAACAACAAAATCGCGCGCTTCCACCGTCTGACCGGCAGCCGACACCGCTTTTTTGTTATAGTTCACGATCACGCAGGTTCCATTCTCGTAAGTCGTCGCATACACTTTATCAGCCAGCCGTTCATGCTTTGTAATCCGCTGTCCCTGTACACTTCCCACCGCTGCATTCACTTTTTCGTAGGTCGAGATTGCTTTCTCCTTCCACGCTGCAAAATTGATGGAATAAAGGGAATCAAAATCTGTATCTTTCAACAGATGGTTATCGCCGTAAATCCATTCAAAAGACAGTCCGGCTCCACACTCAATACTCTGTAATACCGTCGTCTCAAAATCATCTGACATATTGAGATTTGGTCCTGCAAAATCTTTGTAACCATGCAGTACAATCGCATAAAATGGTATTGTTTCATCCAGGATTCTGCTGTTATTGCTGTCAAACGGCACCTCGATAATATCAGAAAGCCATGAAAATGCGTAAGCGTTCGCATTATTGGCAAGTACATTCCCGCCCACCGCTGTATTCAGCAGCTCAATCGCTTCAGAATTATAGCCTGCCGCATGGCTTCGATCTGTGTACCTTGAGGACGCATAATCCGAAAACAGTTCTGATGCCAAAGTGTTTACCGCCACTCCGGTAAAATCATATTTCTTCACTTTCTTTTCAAAATCCTTCGCCATCTTTACAACATAGTACGGGCTGATCAGATCAACGTCGCGCTTTACAAGCATTCCATTTGGAATCAGATATTCTCCGGTTCTTACCGTTGATTTGTCATAGTACTGCGGTGCGTGCGAACCGGATGCGTACCCGTCGCCTAACGCGCTTTTATATACATACTGCAGCTGTGCAGAATGAAATACGGTAATCCCCTTTGCTGTCATATCGGACAAGAACTTCTTTAGAGATACCCCGGAAGCATTTAATTTGGAAAGTGCGGAAGCCGCCTTTGGAGCAGTTCCATGCAATCCGCCTTTTGCCCATCCCTGATACTGGATTTTCAGATTGCTGACCCCTGCACTTTGCAGTTCTTCCACAATTTTTTCCGCCTGCGCGTAAGTTGTCAATTCCTGCACTGCGTTATATTTAATGCCAAATATAGATTTTGTCTTTTCAATCGCACCGATTAAGTTTGCATAAAACGGCACCGCATTTCCCGCTGTCTGCTTTTTTAACGCCCCTTGGCTTTCCAAGTACGATTGATAAAAATGCGCCATCCCTGTATAGTTGGCCTCTTCACCGTGCAGGAAATTATAGCGCACACGGAACAGCCCTTCAAACTCTGCCGGGGAATACATCTGAAATGTCTGAGTTCCCACCACGTCGCCCAGCGAAATCTTCCCGTAACTTAAATAGGAAAAACCTGCGTACACATTATTGTAACTGTTTGTCTTTCCGGCATTGTCCGCCGTGATATCCGCCGCAGCCGCATTTTCCTCAATAATTGCAAACCACGCTTTATCGCCTGTTTTCAGACCGTACACCGGCATTCTCACAGTCACTGCCTGATCAATTTCCGACTTTGTTTTGCTGTTGAATGTATTGGTGATATCTCTGCCGTACACCGGAGCAAAATACGCGCTGTCCGTCTTTCCAGAATTCAAATAAATCAAAGCACCGCTTCCATCCGGCACAAAAAGATATCCTTCTTCCTCCGGTCCGGCTGCCCCGAAAAACTCTAAAAGGTCAAGATCCACAAGGTAATAACCTTCTGTGTTGTACTCTACCTTTTTCGGATCAATCTGCGCAATCAAACTCTCCCCATCCAATTTATACTCAAGCGTAACATTGAACCAAGGCTTTTCATTTGCTGACAGCACTCCGTTTTCCTCGTTGTCAAACGCCATATCTTCCGCCGTATAACCAACCTTTGTAAAATACCCTGTAATTTCTTCTTTTTTATAGTCCTTTACGCTGGACTGTAAAACATAGATATTGTGATCTTCAAAGGATGGGTACTGCTCGATATACTCCTGCCGCTCGGACTCCCTCATACTGGAAGCATCCAGATAGTTGTAAACTCGATCTGTCTTTTTCTTATCGCTTTTATCCATCTGCTCTGTAAATTGCAGATAGCGTTCCTCGCTGATTGCCTGCGGCAAAATATATTTATCTGCCAGCTCTCCAAGCTGATACAAGATACTTACTCCGTCTGATTCATAAGTAATCTCAAATTGACCGTTTGCAATGCTGTCCGTATAATTATCCATCTCGGAAGACTGCGCGCTCTCGTTAAAATACCGGATGGAAAACTGGGAGCGCATCAGATCTTTGTGATAGGCACTTGCCACTGTATCGCTGTCAACCCCTTCTGGATTGCTGAACCATACATCACCGTTCTTTTTTACCCGAACTGCAACCGCGGTAGTCGCCTCGTCAATGTAGAGTTCCAACTCCGACGTTGAAGCCGCCAGTTTCATTCCGCTCGGTATGTCCTGCCCTTCCGCCGCGCAAACCTTAAAATCCGGTTTACTGCCGCCCGAAAAGGCAATGCAGCCTGCCAGCAAAAACGCCGCGGCTCTTTTTATCCATTTCCTTTTCATACTTCCTCGCATTCCGCCGCACAAACGGCTTTTTAATCAAAGGAATTCAGTTTCTCCTTTTTCCTGAAATCATTCTGCTACCGGAAACGAACTTCCTTGTAAATTGTCATCACGAACGTCGCAATCTGCTGGATCACACTGAAAAAAAGCAGCCCGATAAAAAGCAGGATCGCCATACCGATAATTGTAAGGAGCGTTGTAAAAAGTGTTTTCTTCACAGAATACTGATGGGTTACCATCATCCCTGCCAAAAGCAGCGCGCCTGTCCAGAGATAGCTGATCGTTGTAAATACATAATAAAACGTTCCCTCTTCCGCTGTGATCATATGGCTCATTCCGATAAGCGGAAACTGAATCAGCCAGAGAGGAACCAGCGAATAGCCGGTAAAGATGATAATATCCCGCATTTTGCCTTCGCCGTCCATCAGCGAAGTTAAACACCAGTTGGACACACACCAGAGAATGCACATCAGACCTACCGATACAATATCAACCATAACATCAATGGTTTCCAGACGGTTCATATTAAACAAAAATGCCGTATTCTGCTTTTGCACCACGAGCATAAAGATTGTGAGCACAATAAAGGTAAAGGATGCGGCAACGGAACCGCGGTGCTCCTTCTTCAAATCCCAAAAACCGTCAAAAGGATGAAAAATAACATAGAAGCCGTATTTTAACGTCCTGAGATATTGCATTTTGCCTCACCTACCCATCTTTTAATTTTTTTGCCCACCACAAACACAAGAGCAATCACAACAACCCCGGCAATCAGCCCCATATATTTTCCGAAATTGTCCTGCATCAGATCTTTGCGGTAGAATTTAAATGCTTTCGTGTAATATTTTCGGCTGTTTCCAAGCTCGAAGTATTCCATCGCCTCTTTGTAACGGCCTTCCTTCAAGTACGTTTTTCCGATACCGATATACGCGACCTCGCTGTTGGCGTTGCGCAGAAGCACCTCCTGCCAAAGTTCATAAGAAAGTGCTTCATTCCCTTCATTATGAGCCTTTAAAGCTCCGAGCAGCGCCTGCCCGTACTCTGTAATTTCATAGGTTAAAATACTGCCCAACTGAGAATCAAGGACATAAATCTTTGCCTGATCCTCGCTTAATGCCAGCGACACCGGATTCCTTACAAGTCCCGCGCGGCTGCCCTTTCCGCCAAAAACAAACAGTGAATTTCCGTCGTAATCATAACAGAAAACCTTGCCTCCGGCATTGTCGAGAATAAAATAACACCCGTAATCCGTCGATGCAATATCCGTGAAGGACGACCATGCCGCCTCATCGGTCGCGTTGTACAAATCTCCAATAATAGCTGTATTTCCAAGACGTCTTAATACATCTGTGCCGGTTGGATTCAGCCTTCTTACGGCATCTGCCCCATTTAAGTGATCCTCGGCGGACAGATTGCTGATTGTCGCATAGACAAAGTTGCTTTTATCCACAAAAATATTGCTGTATTCTGTTGGAATAATCGTCTCCATCCTCTGCTTCTGCGCGTCGGTAGAAAAATAATTCTTCCAGATATATTCAAACATGGATACCGAAACTTGTGTAGCCCCCATAAAACCCTGAAATTCTCCGTTTCGGTCAAACTCCACCAAACCCATATTGATACCGTAAGCAATCACATAAATTCTTCCGGCTCCGTCCACAATAACTTTTGTAGGCACATAGTTCTGACTTTCTGTAATCAGCTCGGTTTCCGGTCTTCCAATCTGCCGGATATACTCTCTGTTCGGAGAGAATTCTACAACTCTTCCATTTCCAGAATCAGCGACATAAATATGCCCTTCCTCCGTCACAAACACGCCCTGCGGGCTTTTTAAACTGTCCTCAGCTCCATCTGCTGTAAAAGAGGATAATTCCCACAACATTGCCCCTGAAGTATCAAGCGCGACAATTCTGCTGTTCTCCATATCCGCCACATACAAGGTGTCATGTTTTAAAAACAAGTCCTGCGGATTTTTTAACTTTGTACCCGACTGTATATATGACAATTCTTCTGCATACAAATACGCAGGAGGCTGCAGCACATCCTCGCCCCACCAGTCGTAACTGTAAGTGTCGTAAGGCATCGTATCCGCAGAGACTTCGCTTGCAGGGAAAAGCAGGCTTCCCGCCGCTGCAAGCACACAGAGCAGTTTTCCGAACTTCTTCTTCGAATTCTTCATTGTTTGCTCCCCCCTTCTATTCCTTGATACCGGAAGATGCCATTGTCTCGATAATATTACTCTGGCTGATAATAAAGATCGCAATCGGCACAACCATCATAATTACCGTTACTGCCGCAGTTGCTCCAGCTCTGGAAATACCTCCTGCCGCAATCTGGGATAATGCGTAAGGCAGAGTCTTTAGTTCTTCGCTGTAAATGTAATTTGCGCCCTGCGCATTCCACAAATCCTGGAAGGAAAAGATAATCAGCGTCAGCCATGCAGATTTTACCTGCGGCATTGCAATTCGGAAAAATGTGTGAATCTCAGTCGCACCGTCAATTCTTGCCGCCTCCAAAAGAGTATCCGGTATCTGCTCCATAAACTGTTTCATCAGGAACAGACCGAGCGGTTTTGCAATCGCAGGAACAACGATCGCTACATAATGGTCAAGCCATCCGATCTTGCTCATAATCAGATAGTTTGGAATCGCTGTGACCTGACCGGAGAACATCAAGGCTGTAACAATAATGCCAAAAATCAGGTTGCGTCCCGGGAACTTATGTTTTGAGAGTGCGTAAGCGCACATACTGGCAATAATCAAATGACCTGCCGTTCCGGTTACCGTAATAAATACGGTGTTAAATATGTATCTTGAAAACGGCACCCATGACTCGGACATCAGCACAAACACATCATGGTAGTTTTTTCCCGTAGGATTTCTCACAAACAACCGCGGCGGGAACACAAACAATTCCTCAAGTGGTTTTAAGGAGTTGCTGATGGAAAGTACAAGCGGCACAACCATAAATGCACCCATTAAGATAAGAAGGAACATATTCAGGAAATTACCTGCCGCGGAATGGTTCGGTTTTGCCCGTTTCTTTTTCTTAAAAACTGCTGAAACTGCACTCATTTTATTGACCCACCTTTCGTAACAGGAATTGTACCAGCTTGTTGCAGAGTATCATAACGATAAACAAGAGCGTGGCGATCGCGGAGGCGTAACCCATCTCAAAACGGATTGAGCCGTAATCGACAAGATGTGAGACAACCGTGTGCGCCGCGTAGCTGACGCTTGGGAAACCTGCGAGAGCCGCCAACTGGTCATGGATGGCAAACGACGAAGTAATTGTCATAACCGCACCAAACATCAGCTGCGGCTTCATGGAAGGAAGTGTGATATACCAAAGTTCCTGAAAACGGTTTTTGATACCATCCATATAACCTGCCTCGTACAAAGTGCGGTCCACGTTCTGCAGACCTGCAATAAAGGACAAAAACCCTGTTCCCATACTCATCCACAAAACAACGACAATCAAAATCGGCTGAATGTACGTCGCATCCTCAAACCACAGAATTGGTGAATAAATCGCGCCAAGCTTCATCAGCCAGCCGTTTGCAAAACCGTAAGAGTCACTGGAAAAAATAAACTTCCAGATAAAATACGCCTGCCCTGAAATTGTTGGGGCATAAAAGATCAGCGTCATAATCGCGCGCAGCACCGGTCTTTTGATCTCATTGATCATCCATGCGATAATCAGTGCCATAAAATAGCCGATCGGTCCGGTAACAACTGCAAACAGGAATGTATTCTTTACTGCCGTCAAAAATACATCGTCCGAAAAAAACAAATTTATATAGTTCTGCCAGCCGATAAACCGCGGCGATTCGAGTACATTGTAGTAGGTGAAGCTCAATCCCATCGAAGTCACGACCGGAACCAGATAAAATACCGTAAAAATAATGCAGTATGGAGCAATAAACAAAAACGATATTTTCGATTTTTTCATCTGCTTCCAGGTTGCTTTCCACCTTCTTGCAATATCTGCTTTCAGAACATGAATCAAACCCTTCTCCATTTCATACCTCGTTTCTATATAACTGCGGTTCTAAGCCGCAGTTATATATCGATGATTGACTTGATTTTCAAACTATATTATTTTGAACTTATGTCAGTGTCCGTCTTATTTTTATTCCAGACCAAACTCAATACGCTTGTTTGTAATCTCATTATTGATTGTCTTAACATAATCCTCAAGCGTTTCTCTCGGATCCTCCTTGGTGTTATACACTGCATAGAATGCATTTTTCACATGGCGCTCTGTAAAATATCCGCCTGGAATCTCCGGCACGACCTTCACCCATTCCATCTGAGCTTTCAGCTGTTTTAAATCCCTGCTGGTCCACGGCAGATTTTCCAGCGCCGCTGTATTTGCCGTCGCGACACGTCCCGCAACACCCAGGATATTTTCAACTTCAATGCCGTAGGAAGTCTGCGTCTCTTCGCTCATCCACCATTTTAAGAATTCCCATGCTCCTTCTTTGCGCTTGGATGTATCCAGAATAATAACCGCCGACTGCCCTGCTAAAACAGAGTGATCAACATTGCCCGATTCATCTTCGTAGCCCGGAACTAACGTAAAGCCCCAAAGCCCCTTGATCTCCGGCGCAAATACCGAAAGGTAGCTGTACTGCGTATAATCTGCGATTGCCAGCGGCATCTCGCCTGTTCGGAAACGGTTTGCAAAATCATAAGTAACCGGCATACGGTAATCAACATAATTACTCGTCCACTGCGTGAAGGCCTGCACCGCTTCCTCTGTATCCAACCCGCTCGCCTTACCATCCGGCGAATAATAAGAACCGCCATGCTGGTACAAACACATACCATAAGAAGAATAATCAGGACTGATACCAATGTTCATATTATTTTTCTGTATCACTGCCAGACACTCATAGAACTGATCCCAAGTCCGCGGCACGGTTAAACCAAGCTCTTTTAAAATATCCGCCCGATAAAACAGCATCGGGAAAGAGGAGGTCTGCGGCAGTGCATAAACGCCGTCGTTCAGCCGGAACATATCGAGCGCATTGTCAAAAAATCTGCTGGAAACTTCGTCAAAGTCATCAAACTGCGTCAAATCTGCCGCCGCTTTGCGGAGCGCGTAATTGACCGGCTCTTTACTTCCAACTCCCAGCGCAACGTCAGGTCCCTGACCGGCAAGTGTTGCGGACAGCAGGATATCGCGGTTTACAAGTTTTACATTGACTGGGATTCCCTTTGCTTCCACAAAGTAATTGTCCACAAGATTTTTTAAAACGGTCGCCTGGTCACGCCCGGAACCGCTCGCACTTGCTGCCGCCGATGCGTCTGCAAGCATCCATACTTCAACAGTGCCGCTGCCGTACACATTACCGATGCTTTCATAATCTTCTGTAAAGCTTGCGATAAACGCACGCCACTCATGCAGCACCTTCTGCCAGAATCCTGCCTTTGCTTTTGGCAGTTTTGCATCCGCCTGCTGCAAGAGCAGATAATCAATCTGAAGCGGCTGTTCCTTCATCGAGAGCGTCCAGGAACCAAGCGAAATAATATTATCTTTAAATGCCGACCACTGTTTCGCGATGGTTGATGGCTTCTTGGACATATTTCCAAGCTGGATAATCAGGTTGTCAAGCGCTACAGACTCACTTCCGCTGGAACCTTTCGCGTAAGCCTTCACCCGCGCGGATAAATTCTCAATAATCTGGTGCTGTTCTTTTAAGATTGCAAGAGCCTCTGGCGTCTTGATGTCAAGCTGATAGTCTCTGAGAGAATCCGGCGAGGAGCCAATTACCATAAGCAGCTGCCTGTATGCCCGGTTCAGTTCAAAAATACTGTTGTCCGCCTCGTTTAGAATCTGAGCCATCTCCTCGCCCAGCGCAACTTCCAGAGTCAAGGTATGAGTACCTGCCGTCAAATAAAAACGATAACTTTCCTCATCACTGCCAAACGTTGTGACATCCCAGTTGTTATCATAGTAAAATCTTAATTCTGCCGCCTCCTGAAATGGAAGTTCCCCATCAATGGAAAGCGAACGTACCACAGTTACACCCTGCTTTATACTCTGCTTGTATTTCGCTGCAATCTCATAAAAACCATCCTCTGGAACCGACACTTCCCATGTAATCCACTGCCCTGTCTGGTTCCAGTTGTTTCCGCCGATGCTGTTCATTCGAATCTTGGACGGATGATACGGCTCAGTGAGCGGCGAAGTTCTGTCGTTCACCGGGTAGAGCGTGGAATCGGACTTATATACTGCATCCTCGCCCTGAATTTTAACAGCCGCCGCCAGAGCGACATCCTTTGCTCCTTTCGCCGCTGCCGCCGCGTAATAATCCGCATAGCTTGGAATTTCCGGCTGTTTTGACAAAGTAATCGCGCCGACTGCCATCGGCTCTTTGATTGAGGTTAAAGAAATGGTGTTTGTTCCTTTATTAAAATAAAAATAGTATGCGTCCGACTCATATCCCGAACTATCCTCGCACCATGCGCTGCGCCAAATTCTCTCCTCGACCTGCGTCGGTCGGATATCATTGCCGCGCGCGTCCATTCGAACCTCCGTCTCATTTTTCCAGACCCTTGTAAACTCCAGAGACTGCGCCCCGTCAAACGGAAGTTCTCCATTGATACGAATCTCCCGCTCAATTGTATTGCCCTTGCCTTCCGTCGGATAATAGTCAAGTTTTACCTGGTACAGTCCCGCTTCCGAAACATCAAACTCCCAGACAATCTCACCTTCCTCCGCGGTCAGTGCAACGCTTCCGGCAAAACCTTCATAATTATCCTGACGCGAAAATCCTGCGTCCGCCGTTTTGTAATCGCCGCCTACAATCCTTATTTCGCCTGCTGGATATCCTGCATCCGAATGGTCTGCCAAGTAATCCCGGTAGCTTTTTGTATCGTAAACGATCGACAAAAGCTCATCTTCCTGCTCCGTTTCACCCGCAGCCTGCATAGGTCGTGGGAACGCAAGTACCGCAAACGCTGCCGCCAGCAACCCTGCTTTCAACTTTCTTTTCATTGCCATCATCAACCCCCTTCGGCATTCTTTTATCGTTTCAGCGTCCATTCCTCCTGCCACTCAATCTTCATATCCGTTCCGTCAAAATCGATTGGAAGCCAGACATATCTGGAGTCTGAGAGATTATCGCTGTTCCAGCGGTCGCCCATATAGACAATCGTACCGTCATCGGTCTGAAAAATACAGGTGCTTTGGGAATCAAACGTCGTCCGCTTATCGTCCCCAATACAAGGATCCCCCTTATCTTCCCACTCTCCGAAAATCTCATCTGCAACCCAGTATCTCGCCTGGTTCGGCGCCCATCCGGTCGCGCCGGAAGTCATCATATAATACCTGCCGTCTTTTTTTATAATCGCCGGCGCCTCTCTCTGCGCACCCGGATACAGACGAATAAAATCTTTGCCGTACACTGCATTTTCTGGTTCTGTGCAGAGGTAATCATAAGCATCGTTCAGTTTTGATATGTAGATGGTTAAGTTTTCCTCGCTGGAATAGATAATGTACGCCGTGCCGTCATCATCGATAAAGAGGTTCATATCGCGCGCCATACCCTTGCTTTGCGGATACATATCTTCCTGATCTTCCGGGCAAGTGTTAAGCCGGTAGCGGTCAACAAAACGGAATGGTCCATAAGGGGAATCACTGACCGCAAGCCCCGCGCTGGCCGCAGCATAATTTGCGCTGCTCGTTTCCGTCGGACCATCGGCGTGAAACCATATAAGATATTGCTTTGTCTTTTCATTGTAAATCATCTTAGGACGTTCAATTACAGAAGTTGAATCATTGATGCAGCGATATACATTATCGAGCTGTTCTTTGGTATATCCCGCATAGAGTTCTTTAAAATATTCGTCCGTGTCAAGCTCCTCACGGCTTGTCACATTGCGCATTACAACACCTTCAAATTTCCAGTTGTAAAGATCGTCGGAACTGTAGGCGCAAATCCCGCCGCGGTAGCCTTTTGTTTTATCCTCTCCAACCCACCACCACTTCTCTGACGATTCGCCGGTCTCTTTATCGGTCACCGTAAGTTTCTGCACCTGACCGCCGTGCGCCTGTATTTTATTTCCATCCTGATCCTGCCAAATCTTACCTGGTCGAAATGAACTATATATCATTTTCTTTTCCAACCCTTCAAATGATTTTTTTAAATTTTCATACGCTGTTCTAATTTCCTGCTCTGAAGCGTTTTCTTTAAGAGCGACCGCCTCCGTTCTCGACTCGATATATCCGCCGACAGTCGCATCGCGGTATTCTTTTAGTTCCTCGTCGGACAACTCGGTTGCCGAGAGGAGCATCGCGAGCATCTCCCCATTGTACTCTGGCACTGCCCTCACAATAATATAGCTTATCTCGGGGTTTTTCATCGCATCTTTTCCACGTTTTGAATTATAGATAAATAAATTTAACTCTCCGTCCTCTACATCCAATTCAAACGTGCTTTTTATATCTTGAAATTTCAGAATTTTCTGCTCTTCTACAACCTTTTTCCCCTCCGCTTGAATATCGATGGTTCTCGCGGAAAACGGATTATAAAAACCACATGTCACCTCATAAGTTCCTGCTGGAACTTCAAAGCTGTATCGGTAGCCTGTATCATCATTGTACTCGACATTATCGGCAAGCACCCACTTTGCATCTTTGGGACTTTCCCCTTCTGCATCTCCCTCCGCAACCATATAGTCCTGCGGTATATAGCCCCAGATTCTGCCGCTGTTCTCGTCCGAACCATACTCTTGATCCGGCTTTGTCTGAAACAATCCAAGACCTGTTGAAACGGTATCTGCACGGGAGGCGCAGTTTACAAAATAGAGAAGAAAATCATTTTCAAACAAAACTTCTTTGGTCGGGAGAGCCTTGACTTCACCAAGTGGTTTCCCCTGCTGACTTTCTGTCGGCGTTGCTTCTGGTGAGGGTTCTTCCGGCTTGTTTGTAGGATTTGTCTTTTCATCTTGAACAGCATCCCCCGTTCCCTGCGTTTCTATTGTAGGTTTTGGATTTTCCACATCCTCACCCTTCCCGCAGCCTGTCAGCGCAAATACAGCAGCGGCAAGAAATGATAATGACTTTCTGTAGCTCCTCGCTTTCCACATAAAAAAATCACCTCATAATCGCCCAATTATATTGAATCTTTTTCTTCTTTTTTAGTACTTATGCCCTAACTACTTTTTCAGTATATACCAAAACTATTGTATTGTCAATCGATTTACCTTAATTTTTTTAGATTTCTTTCAGTAATTTTTCACAATACTTTATAAAAAATCACTGGTCAGGGCAAAAAACATACACAGCTCCCAAAGAAACCACAGTGGGAATCATACATATTTTCAAGGATTAAAACACTCTGAAAAAAACGCTTTATAATAAAAATCTGCGGATACTACTCAAACTTCTCAAAACCGCAGAGATAAATTATTCTGTTGGAAGTATGTTCCTGCACAGAAAAAAGAATCCTGCTTCACAGGATTCTTCGCCGCAGTGCATTTGTTTTATAGGACACAATTTCCTATAAAATAAAAAAGCTGCCGCACAAAGAATGGCATACACAGAATTTTATAGATTGCATTAATACAAAATCCATACTCTGTATATCTTTCTCTTTGTGCGGCAGCTTTTATAATCAGCAGTCTGTTTTATAACAAAACACTCTTTCAAAATACTGTAGTACTACAGCAGACATTTGCTGCACTTTACAAGTTTTTCAAAAAGTCATAATATAGAATTTATAGAAATATAAATATTTATTTTTTAATAATTAAAATGCTAAATTTATATATTTCTTCTATAATATTTCTTTTTTAAAACAATTTAAAAACAAAAACATGCAGACTGGTGTTTCATTTGGAAAACTGCTCTTAACTTCTTAAATTTCCACCGGCTCAAACCGTATTCTCATTTTCGGCAGTGCTGTGATGACGGTGTACGTATTATACAATCCATCTTCCAAAGAAAGGTCATTCTCACCGCTTGCTGGCGGCGCGAATATTTTTAATGATAAATCGCATGCTTCTTTTAAAGGCTTTTCAAAAAATGCTCCCATCAAATCAATCGTTTTTGCTTTCGGAGATTTATAGAACCACTTTCCATTCAGCTCCAGCATTAAGTTTGAATCATCTTCAAATGTAACCTCACAGAAATGAGGATTGCAGTCAAAGTGCAATGGGATCGCCAGTCCGTCGGCATCCTCCGCACCGCCCCAGCGCAGTGTTGCAGGAAGGGAAACTTCCTCCCCGACAGTCATCTCAGGGCTGAAATAATCGTCGTGAATAATCTCTTTGTAAGTGTAAAGCAGCGGCTGCGGAATACCAACCTCCGCGTTATTTGGATCTTCAATTTCAAGCCCTAATCTGCCGCGGTCACGGAACTGATACATTGAAAAGTTTGTAAACCAAGCTGCATTTTCCTTCTTTATCAAATCGCAGAATTCTTTTACCATCGCCGCCTGGTCGTAAGGTCCTGTCACATCTCCATCCGCATTCAGCTCGCTCATCATCATCGGCTTTGCCACGCCGCCGGAAAGCTCCTTAAAACGCTCGTAAGTGCGCTTTGTGTAGCGGAAAATGTCTTCGATATCGCCTCTGCTGTGCGATTTGCCGCCGCGTTCTGCCACATCGTAAGGCCAGCCCCAGTGAAGTGCAAAATACCGGTCAATCGACCACATATCTGCATCTCTTACAGCTTGTGCAAAATCCTCTTCCTTCTCGATCTCCGTCTTGCCTTCATCCACACCGCCAGTACATAAAATAGTCTGTACATTCGGCGCATATTCTTTTAAAACTTTGCAGAAACGACTGTAAAATTCACCGATTTCCTTGTAGCTGGCACGCTTTGTAAAACTAAACCAATTTCCTGTACATTCATGATTGATGCGCAGCATCATACGGCCAAATGGCTTTAAATCCTTGGCAATCGCAATAAGATGCTCATCCGATACATGCGGGTCGATGGTCAATGTCAGTGTTACATCCTGCCCATGCTTGCGGATATCGCGCATACAATCAAATGGTTCGCCCTCTGTATTTCCGTTCAGACCGCCCTTATAGGTAAAATAATCATCATAAGGATAATCCCACGCAAAAGAAACATTTGGATTTGCATGAACCACGCTCGCTCTTCCCGGCCATCCTTCATCCAGCGGATAATAGCAGTACATAAGACTGATACTGCGGTGCGGTCTGCCCAAAATCTGCAAAATATAATCCTGATTTACATACTCTCCACGCTCGGAGCCATCTCCCAGATCAACCGCGCATTTCGCTTTTCCCTGATGGATGGAATATACTTTTAAATCGCTCATTTTATTTCCCTTCCAGGCAAAGCAAACCTGAAAATTATATCAGATATCTGCTCTGCCCCTATATACTTATGATTTATCAGATTACTCTGCAGCACTTATAAAAAATTACATTACAAGAATTACTTCATTTTCCTCTGCCATATCCGCTGCTGCCACATAAGGCTTATCCAGTTTCTTTCCATTCAGAGAAAACTCCTGAAAGCCTCCCTCCGCGCCGTTTGGATTCTTTACAACAATATGAAGCTTTTTGCCGCGGAACACTTTATCCATCGTAAATTCCTTCCAATCTGCCGGAACTGCCGGGCAGATCCAAAGACCGTCAAGATCCGGGCGCATACCGCAGATTCCTTCCACACAGCCAACCATACAGGTGGAAGCTGTTCCGGTCAGCCAATGCACGTGAGAACGTCCCTCAAACGGGGATTCTGTACTCTCAGTAAACTGTCCATGTACGTAAGGCTCAAGCTTTCTTGTATCCGCATCGTCATTCTGGGAAGCCGGAGAACTCTCCGTAAAGTACTCAAACGCGCGGTTTCCATGTCCCATCAGGGCTTCTGCCAGAATAATCCATCCCTGCGGCTGTGAGAAAATACCGCCGTTCTCCTTTGTGGACGGGTTAAACAAAAGTGCCAGCGCGCCGTCAAACGCATGATCTACATAAGATGGAGCCATCACTCTTACACCGTACTTTGTATTTAACTCGCGGTGTACCGACTCCAGAGCCTTTTCTGCCTGCTCTTTTGTCGCCAGACCACTGATTACTGCCCAGGACTGCGGGTTCAGCCACATACTTGCCTCCGGGTCATGCTTGGAACCAATCACCTGCCCGTCCTCCTTGATCCCGCGGACATAGCGGTCATCTTCCCAGCACTCCTTCTGGATAATATCGCCAAGCTCTTTCTGAGTTTTATCAAGGTACGCAATATATTCCGTATCATTTAGATCGCTCGCAAAGCCTTTTAAAACTGTTATTGCATAGTACAGCTGCATTGCCACAAACGTAGACTCGCCCTTTTTGCCAAGACGCAGACAGTCGTTCCAGTCCGCATGAAGTCCCGCCGGCATTTTATGATCGCCAAGACGCTCCATTGAAAACTGTATCGCGCGCTTTAAGTGATCGTAAACCGTGCCTTCTTCCTTGTTTGCATAAGGAATCACTTCATTGATAAAATCCTTGTTGCCGGATTCTGACACATACTTCCACACCGTAGGGAACAGCCAGAGTGCATCGTCCGCGCGGTATGCCGGATGCCCTGTCGCACGCACATAAGAATCGTCGTCCGGCGTATCCTCATGACCCGCATTGTGATCGTACTTTACAAGAGGAAGCCCGCCGCCGTTATTTACCTGGGCAGAAAGCATAAAGCGAATCTGCTTTAACGCCATCTCCGGGTCAAGGTGAATAATACCCTGGATGTCCTGCACAGTATCGCGGTAACCGTAGCCGTTGCGCTGTCCGCAGTAAATGAACGACGCTGCCCTTGACCATGTAAATGTGATAAAGCACTGATAAGCGTTCCATGTATTCACCATGCTGTTAAACGCTTCATCCGGCGTGCTGACCTGGAAATTTGCAAGTTTTGCATGCCAATAGTCGATCAATTCTTTCTTCTCCTGCTCGATAACCGCAAGATCTTCATAACCATTTACAATCTTTGCCGCAGCGGACGGAGTGGTCTGACCAAGAAGAAAAGCGATCTCTTTCGTCTCGCCAGGCTGCAATGTCAGAGCAGTATGTAATGCGCCGCAGCCGTTGGAATTGTAGTTTAACACATTGTCACATGCGCCGTTCTCAACAGCAACCGGATTGCCGTAAGTGTGATAATTGCCAAGAAACGCAGCTTTATCGCCGTTGTAGGAAGTCACCGGCGCGCCTGCCATCGCAAAGAAACGCTCCCTCCAGTTGCTGCCTTCCTCGTTCTTGCCGCAATTTTCGTTGATGCTCTGAACAATCATATTATTTTTAAAGTATGTTCTTGTGATAAACAGCGTATACTGCAAATTCACCTGATCCTGCTCATAATTGCTGTCGTTTGTAAACTCAGCATAGCCAAATGCAGAAATTTTGCGCACCTTGTCCGTTGTGTTTGTAATCTTCGCGCGCCAAACTTCGTAAGTCTTATTTAACGGTACATAGTAAAGTACCTCTGAATGGATGCCCGCATAATCCGCAGCGATATTTGTGTAAGCAGTTCCATGACGGCACTCGCTTTTATAAGTATCAAGCGGTTTTGCCACCGGCTGCCACGATGCCGACCAAAAGTCCTTTGTCTCGTCATCCCTGAGATAAACATAGCGTCCCGGCGTATCGTCGCTGTTAAAATGATAGCGGATAATTCGCCCGTTCGCACCGCTCTTTACAAAACTGTAACCCCCCGCATTGTTTGAAATAATTGCGCCGTAAGCCGGAGAGCCAAGATAATTTGCCCATGGTGCCGGCGTGTTCGGCTTTGTAATTACATACTCTTTTGCCGCCTCATCAAAATAACCGTATTTCATACCTTTACCCCTTTCTATGCATACTGCAAATAATTTTTATGCAGTACTGCATCATCACAAGTTTGAAATTATGTTTCTTTCAAACTATCTTTTTTGAATAGATACTTCTATTTTATATGTTTTTTTTATAACTTGCAATGTATTATTTTATATTCAGAAAATTTTTTCGCCGATTTACGAAATGTTTCGTATAAAAGCAATCAAATATAGAAGCAGTCAAAACAATATCCAAATCACAATACTGCAAAAAATAAGAATATTATTGCTGTTTTAGAAAAATACCATTATCGCTTTGGCATCGGTTTTAAACAGAGCAGTGTTTGTCGGATTGCTTCTAACTGGCCGCGGACTGCTTTTGCATCTCCCCTCTTTAGTTTTTTCATTAAACTATCTTCTTTCCACTTAATATCCATACTCCAAAAAGCATGAATGATCGCATACAGATAAGGGTACATTCGTTTTTGTTCTTCCGAAAACGGGCGTTCTTTGTTGTATCCTTCTAAAAATGCCGGAAGAATCACACTTTCTGGATCTTTGTATTCCTTTGGATACTCCATCAGCCTTGCCTGAAATACTGCTTGCATCACCGCATCACAATACAAATTGTTATCCCCACAGCGGTTAAAATCAAAAACTCCAAGATGCCCTTCTTTTGTCTGATACAAATTACAATCGCTGAAATCCCCCTGAACCGCATACCGCGGCTTACTTTTTAAAGGAGAAAGCACTTCCATGTATTCTTTATAAATTTTTGTAATATTTTCATACAAAGGCTGGTCAATCGCTAAAAACTCTTCTGCATGGGATAAAAAGTCCGTGTATGCAAACAAATCATTATCCGTAAACGGATCAAACAACACACTGTACTCTACATGAAATTGATTTGCTTCTGCAATATTATGTGTTTTTGCCAATAATTCACCCGCCTTTTTGGCAAGACAATCATCAATTTCTGAAAGTTCACCATCCACAAACTCCTCCACTGTTACAATCACAGAATATTTATCGATCCAATACCACTTTGCAAAATTCTGCCCTGTTTTATATAAGATTGGAGTATCAATTCCCGAATCTTTTAACAGCGCGGCAAACTGACTCTGTCTTTCAATCAATTCTATAGACACATCAGGCTCATTTTTCAGCCGAACCACAACCGACGAGCCGTTTTGTAAATCCGCTTTTACAATAAGTCTTACTTCCCCAGACTCCAAACCATCTTCCTTCGAATCATATCTTTGAAGTTCCGTATACGAAACTGCTTTGGAAGGAACATGATAATCCTTTAAAATTGCATCTATAGTACATAAAGAAATCTCCAGCATAAAAACCCTCCCAAATGTTTCGCACCTTGATTTTCTATGAATCTAACAAAAATAAGCAAAATTTTAATTTGATTGTAATATAGTGAATTATTTTTATAAATTAAACTATTATATACCGCATTTTATAGGCTTTTCAAAAGCTAGATATAATATCTATACACAAGTTACACTGTTCAAATATACTTTTCTACAAGACATAAATTACACTGTTCAAATATACTTTTCTACAAGACACAAATTATCAAAATATTCACTTTATTTCACTTAATTATAAACTTATTATTATATCATATTATTTATGTTTTTTCAAGCAAAAAATGGTATCAATTTTTTTGAAAAAACAGCACCCTTTTTTGTTTGACAGAGTATTATTTTTTTTGATACAATAACAGCACAAGTTACAGTACAAAAGAAACTTGTTTTGTAGATAACTTGTTTGTATTTTGGAGCATTGGAACTGACATAATAAGTCTGGTTCGTCCAATGCCTGAACCCAATCTGCGCGCGGCGCGGGCAAATAACTACCATAAACAGAGCAGCCAAGCAGAATAAATACAAGGTCAAGATGCTTATACGGAATGTAATAGTTGGTATTAAAGATAAGGTCTTGCAACACGCTTGGCTGGGGTAGGGAGGAAAAGAGGGTTGAAGGGATACGAAAAATATTTTAAACTTAAACACCAAAATTAAAAAGGAGGTCAACTGACATGCCAAACAATCTTTTTAAACTACGAACTTTAAAGAAACTTATGGCTGGAATACTGACAATATTTTTATGTATGTCAAAAATTCCAGTAGCAGTATTAGCTAATAACACTTTACCAGATTATACTGACACAGGAATTAGAATCGTTAAAGATAATGAAGTTGAATTAGTAGAACAACTGATAAATGAAAAATATATTTTATATTCCGAACTTTTATCTACAGAAGATGAAAATAAAAAGAACGATTTACAAAAAAGATATACTATAATATGTCAGAAACTGCAAAAACTTGGAGTAAGTGAAGAGCTCCTTGAGGATATTCCATTAATAAATAATCCTGAATTTGCTCCTTACGCCACTCTTCCTAGTTTTGAAGCACTGGAGCAATTGTTTAAGTTTGATACATTCTATCAATACGGCTATGTTGGGTCAACCGTTTACAAATTTTATAATGTACTGGTTCATGATAAAAATGGAAGTAAATTACATAGCACAAAAAAAGACAGTATTATTTTATGCGGCTCTTTATCAAATGTAAATCAACGTGAGTTCGATGAGCATACTTATGCAAAAGTCATATTTCCAGTATGAATTGA
>CAMUAR010000020.1 GCA_947086895.1 uncultured Lachnospiraceae bacterium
TAAAGTACAATTTTTCTTCAAATACAATTCCTTGGAATTGTGTCTGTTTTTGAATTTCTGATATGGCACTTTCATTATTTAAAATATTTTGCCTATCAATTTGTGAAGATGTTAAATTCCTGCTCATATAAAAAGCTCCTTTAGCAAATAAAAATCAAACCATAATAACCTAACCTTATAAAACGTAATCATTGATTATATTTCTTTTTGAACTATATTTCTCACTTTTCCGTTTTCTTTCATTCCCATCCTTTATCACATTACTCCTCTGTGCCTTTTCAATCTGCACCGCCTTAAAACTCTCTTTCGATATTATAGCAGGATTATTACCCGATGCCAAATAATGAACCTCGCTTTTACCAGATTTTAAAAGTTCGACATTACCTGTGTATTTTTCATTACTCAGCATAACATCAATAGTTCTCTTGCACCACTTCGCTTTTCCTGTTGGCGAAAGAATTTTTTGCTTTTCAAGTTCCTTGATGATACCTATAACACTTTGTCCACCAAGATATAAATCGAATATCAATTTAACATTTTTAGCTGTTTTTTCATCAATAACTAAATGACCATCCTCATCATGTTTGTAGCCATAGCACTTTCTGTCATAAAGTTTTGAAGTTCCTGCTGCCGCACGATATTTAATGCCCATTCTGATGTTTTCACTTCTTGATTCATTTTCAGCTTGTGCAATGGACTCAATAATAGCTACCATCAAATCGCAGTCTGTATTTTCAGTATCCAGTTCTTCTTGTTCAAATATTATACGAACGCCAAATGTTTTAAGTTGGTTAAAAGTCTCTAATATTTCAACTGTATCTCTGCCAAATCTGCTTATATTTTTCGTTATAACTATCTCCAACTTATGTGACCTGCAATCCTCCAGCATCCGATTAAACCCTTTTCGTGATGAGCCTGTCTTACTTGTAGCAATATCTATATAAACATCTGACAAAAGCCATTGCGGTACAGTAGCTGTTAATCTTGTCAGATGAGATACCTGGGCAGTCAAGCTTTGGAGCTGCTCCATGCTGTTTGTACTTACACGGCAATAAATTCCGACACGCTTTTCTCTCTTTGGAGGGTTAGAAGGAATATAATGAACTGTTGGTTTATTTGGCATATTTTATCACCTATCCGTTCTTGACTAATTATCATAAATTAGTTTTTTCCAGATATCATTTAGCCTATTCATCAATTCATCTTATCATAAGAACATTCTATAAATCCCATTTTACTTTTTTCATATCTACATTAAACCATGATAATAAATATTTTTCCAAATCATTTAGAAATATTGATAATTCTGAAAAGAATCTACTATATGATTTTCCACCAAAGCAACTTTCTATCAAACCAAAGAATGGCTTGTTATCACTAAAATACTTTTCCATAATAACTTCTGTTCCCTTATTACAAAAGTCATAGTGCATCATACAATTACGAAAATTTGATGGAAATAAATATGATCCATTTTTTATAAATTGATTTATATCTTCTGAAAAAACATTAACGCTTTGTTTTTCATTATCAAAATGCTGCTTAACTTTCTTAAGTCCACTCCATGCATAATGTGCAGATATATATTTAATTCGATTTAACCAAAGATTATCATCACTCATTAAATTACATAGCATATTATTTACAAATCCAATACTAGACAAAATATGTAATATAATTAAATTCAACTCTTTACCTACATCTTTATTAAAAAATTGATGCCTTATATTAGTGTTCATATCTATGTATCCATATTTAGGCAACATATTAATCTCACTTCTTTACTTTTATTATATTTTTCAGAATAAAGTTTCAATCCATTTCTTAAATCATTAATTTGTCTATCAGTATCATTATCAATAATCCTTTCTCCAAAAAACTCCTGAGCGGAACGACAATAAAGTGCAAAATAAGGAAGTAACGAAAGCATAAATACTCCATCTTTTACTGATAATCCAAGATTTACAAGTGTTTTCCCGTCTATTTCTATCAATTGTTTTGAACGTTCTTGAAGTTTTTCTTTAAAAGACATCTTCCTTTTAACGGATATTGTATTCATATTTTCTCCTTTTATTCAACGTCTAAACATCATTAATTAGTTTTTCCCAGATGGTGATTAGTCTATACATCAATCCTGTCTACACAACCCTATTATATATCCATTTTGTCAACTCAACTATGTCATTTGATATGTTTCATAAGCCTTAATTTCAGAGATTTTGACAGGATTGAAAACGCCGTAAAATCGCACTTAAATGCCACAAATCCCTAGAAATCAAAGCCTTTTCACATACCTACTTTTCAACCCTTAACATCAAAACCACACACTCCACATGTCCCCCCATCCCAAACTGGTCCACTCCTCTTCCTTTTACAAATTCAAATCCATTTTCCCTTAAATACTTTACATCGCGTGCGAGTGTTGCCGGATCACAGGATACATAGACCACTCTATTTGGCTGCATTTTCACAATGGTCGCTAACAATCCTTCGTCGCATCCTTTGCGCGGCGGATCAACGACAATTACATCGGCTCGCATCGCGCCGCCGCTTTTTTCATATTGCTGCGGCAATATTTCTTCGGCGGCTCCTGCAAAAAATTCTGCATTGGTAATTTTGTTTAATTCTGCGTTTTTACGTGCGTCATCAATCGCCTGCGGCACAATTTCCACACCGTAAACTTGTTTTGCTTTCTGGGCTAAAAACAATGAGATTGTCCCAATACCGCAATATAAATCCCAGACAATCTCTCCGCCTTTTAAATCTGCGTAAACAAGCGCCTGCTCGTAGAGAAGACGTGTCTGCACTGGATTTACCTGATAAAAAGAAAGCGGCGAAATCTGGTATTTTATTGAACCGATAAAGTCTGTAATATAAGTTTCCCCATACAAAGGCACAACTTTTTTTCCAAGAATTACATTTGTTTTTTCTGTGTTAATATTTAGACATAAACTAGTAAGTTTATATTGTATGTTATCTATATTAATTGATTCTTTTTTTAAGTTATTGTCAATTAAATTTTGTTCTTTTTCCTCTCTGTTTTTTCTCCAATCACTGTTTTTCTTCCAATGTTTTTTCTCTTTGCGATTCCATTCTTCTACTGCATAAATCAATTTTTCTTTTAATAGTTCGGATTTTGGCAGGCTTGTCCCATTGATTACCATACACACCATAATTTCGCCGGTCACAAATCCAACCCGCGTTAAAATATGGCGCACTAATCCAGTATGCTGTATTTCATTGTACGGTTCGATTCTGCATTCATCCAAATATTCGCGCACCGCGGCGATCAGCGCTTCATTGACTCGCGCCTGAATACAGCAATGTGTTGAATCGATAATGGTATGCGTGCGCCCGGCATAAAAACCGATTGCTGTTTTTCCATCTTTTCCTTTTCCAACTGGAAATTGTGCTTTATTGCGGTAATAATAAGGTTCTTCCATTCCGATGATTGGCTCTAATTTTGGATTTGTAATGCCGCCGATACGCTGTAAACAATCTTCTATTTTTTGCTGCTTATATTCCAGTTGTTTTTCGTAGGAAAGATGCTGTAATTGACAACCGCCGCACGGTTTTGCAACAGGACAGCGCGGCACAACACGGTCAGGTGATGAAGTTAATATTTGTTCTATACGGGCATATCCGTAATTCTTTTTTATCTTTAATACCCGCGCCTGAATTTTGTCGCCTGGCACAGCACCTTTCACAAAGAAAGCAAATCCTTCCAAATGACCGATTCCTTCGCCTTCATTGCCAAGTGCATCTATGGATAATTCAAACAAATCGTTCTTTTTTAATCTACAGTTTCCAAGCTCTTCCATCCAAACCTCCGCTTTTTTATAATTCAGATCATTATAAATTTTTAAATCAACATATATAGTAGACTTTTTGATACTTATTTTTCTTTTCTTAAAATATGAATCATTATAATTTACATGAGTTTATAAATTTTTGATTTTGACTATTTTTCAAAGATATTATAGAATAACGATACCATTTTCGCATGTTAATCCTGAAAAAACAAATATTAAGAATTATTACATTATGATCTCTTCAAAAATTCATATAAGAAAAGATTTTTTCCATAAAATTCTCTAGCTCTTTGAGTGATAACAACATAGATTTTTTGTTTGAACTTTGTTTAAATTATCACAAATCTTTAAGCAACTAGGACATGTCTGAAAATTAAAAATTGTATAAAATCAAAGGAAAAAATCCATGAAACAAAAAGAAAACGAATTGGATTTCCCTCCAAACAAAGAAAAAATATTCCTGAGTTTTCTTTATTTTTTCTCCTGTTTTGACAAGTTGACAAATTGATTGAAATTTTCAGACACACCCTAGAATTTTTTCAGATTAATCCCAACTCTTCTTTCAGCATCCTGAATCTATCTTTTTCATGTTCTGCTACAGGAGCAAATGGATGATACAAACAATGTTGCAGCACATCTGCATCTTTGAGTATTTCATCAAATATAGTGTCTATATTAGCCTTATCACTATGATTATAAATTGCTTGAGATATTTTATCTATTTCATCGGCGCAGCTCTGCAGCATCTCATCTACATACGCTTGAACCATTTTAATCCTGTCCATAGAACAGACCTCCAAAAAATGAAAACCTCCAAAGCTTACAATTCAATGTTTATATGAAAAAATAATATTATATAAATCTCGGCGCACAGGTTTGCTGATAAAATACAGTTCTGTGCGCCTGTTATCTGCTGTTGATCCGTGTATCTGCTTTTGCTTATGAGACACTTTAGATAATATTCACTTTCTACATTGTTCTTTTTAAATTTGATTCAAACAATCTCTGATATCCAATCCACTCTAATTTTTCGTCTGCACCTGCAAATAATTCTTTGATTGTTTCAAGTTTTGCATCTGCATTGTCGGCAAGGCTTAATGCCAGTGCTTCTGCAATCGCTGGTTTTTTGGGTGAGCCATATTCCAGTTCCCCGTGGTGCGCAAGAATACAGTGTATCAGTTCCGATTCAAGTTTTTTTGGAAATCCTTCAATCGCGCGGCACCGCTCACTGACCATGGACGCGCCTATGTAGATATGACCGAGCAAATTGCCCTCGTCGGTGTAGTCGTTTTTTGGAAATGGTGATATCTCGTCCAATTTTCCGATATCATGAAAGATTGCAGCAGTAAGTAAAAGGTCTTTATTTAAAATTTGATAACTGTCCGCAAGGAACGCACAAAATTTTGCCACGCTTACAGTATGTTCCAACAGTCCGCCGATAAATCCATGATGTACCGCTTTGGCTGCGGAATGTTTTTTGAATTTTGCAGCCAGCTCTTTATCCTTTAAGAAACAACCAGAAAGCAGTTCATGAAGATGCGGTTCTTTGACCATAGCGATATATTCAGAAAGTTCCTGATACATTTCTTCAATATCACGCTGTGTAATCGGCATATAATTTGATGGGTCATACTCGCCTTCCTGACATTTGCGCACGCGCTTGACGTTCATCTGTAATGCGCCCTGAAAACTGGTCACCTGCCCGTCAATACAGATATAGTCCATTGATTCAAAATGCTCGATTCCTGCGCCCAGCTCCCATACTTTTGCGTCAAAAGTTCCGGTTTTATCTTGGAGTGTAATCGAGTAATAGCTTTTTCCTGCCTTTGTCTTTAACTGCTGCAGCTGCTTGCACAAATAAATTTCTTTTATTATTTCTCCCTCACGAAGTTCCGCTAAATACCTCATACCATCCCAATCTCCATTCTAAATGTTTTTGTTTTTCAGACTGCTCAAAGCAAAACCTTGCTGCGCTGCGGTTTTTCAGTCGCGGAGCGCGCTCACAAGTCAATATTTTAAATTGCTAGAAACAAAAAACATGTTTCCGCAGTTTAAAATATTGACTGATTCGTTTTGCTTTTCGCAGATATTATACCATATTTTCCCACAAGTTACAGTATATCCTTATAAATCTCTTTTATTTTCCTGCCAGCACGACTTTTAGTTCAACTAATTTTGGTCCTAAACGTCCTGTTCTTTGTATGGTAACATTCAGTTCTTCCCCAATGTTGTGGGTGCTTAGCAACCGATGAAATCCACTGTAAGAATAAACGTTTGTTCCATTTACTTTCAGCAAAATATCGCCGGTTTTTATTCCAGCCTCGGACGCTGGGGAATCTGCAAGAACATCCGTAATATAGATACCATTGCTAAGGCTTGCTTCCTGCAAGGATGCAAGCGGAATGTCCTCGCCACGAATACCGAAGTATATTCGTTTTTCCTTTGAGATCAGCTGTTCTAAAATTCCTTTTAATTTTGTATTGCCTATCGCGGTGCAGAGCGATTGATTTAAGTTTTCTTTTAGCGTTCTTGTGATAATCCCGATCACTTCCCCGGATAGATTAACAATCACGCCATCGCCGCTTGCGCTGTCTGTCGTGTTTGTATTAAAAAGGTCTACGCTGTTGTCTGTAATATAATAGACACTGCCGCGGCTTGTCACCATGCCAAGTTCAAATGAGCCAATATAGCCGTTTGGACTGCCAAGCACCAAAATCGGAGTACCGACGCGCGGCAGCGATGAATCGCCAATCACTGCTTCCTGCAGCAAGTCAAAGTGCTGCGGGGATACTCCTGTTAAGTCTACTTGTATTACTGCAAGATTGCAGTCGGTATCATAATTCCAAAGGTTTGCTGTACATTGCCTATCTCCGATGTTTACAATAATTTCGCTTGCAGATTGAATTCTGTCAAGACTGACAAGTACAAGCAGATATACTTTTGTTTTTTTCAGGATAATACCCGGCGTCTGGCTTTTCATCTCGTATGTATTATCCAGCCAGTCGACGCCGTTCTCAACAGCTTCCACAGTCACAATCGATTTTTTCACTTTCGTTTCTATCTGCTGCAGTGCCGAAAATACCGCGGCGTAGTCCGAAAGCACCCGCTCTGCCCTCTCCTGATCTGTTTCCTTATACATTGTCGGAGTCGGCGGTTCTGGAGTTACAATATCGATAATATCGGGCGTTGGGGTTGGACTATTGCTCGGCGCAAGCGTCGGAGTTGGACTTGGTGTATTGATTGGAGTTGGTGTTACATTTGGAGTTGGGCTTGGCTCAGCTATGCCAAGAAAACGTTTTAGTGGATCGTCGGCACACAAAAATACAAGCCTTGCCACAATGCCAAAAAGAATTGCAAGAAAAATGGTAAAGGCACTTATAAAAAGCATTTTTTTCAACCGGTTTTTCTTCCGGGAAACAACCTTTTCGCGGATAAACTGATAGTCCGAATTATTTGCTTGATTCTTGTTTTCCATTCAGGGCATTCCCTCCCATTTGTAAACCTTGCGTTCCCGTTAGGAACTGCGAATCATCCATTATGTAGTTCTTTGTTCTTGTTCCGATTTTTTTGATAATACTGAAATATCTTACAACATACTCCGCCATTCACGTTCCCAAAAAAAGCGGAGTCTTCCTGTTACTATTTGTTAAAAACTATTGTAACAGGCACTTATGAACGAATCATGACAAATTCGTTAAAAGATGGGTCAAAAACACGCCATAAGATATCTAAAAACATATTTTCGTTATATAAATTATCAGGAAAGAAAACTTTCCGAACTACAATCTTATCAGCATTTCGCTAAAAAACTGTTTTGGGCAGCGTAAACATAAATTCTGTTCCTGCTCCCTCCGTACTGACGACATTGATATTTTCTTTGTGCGCCATCACAATTTCCCGCGCAATCGAAAGCCCCAGCCCAGTTCCTTTTTTATCCTTGCCGCGGGAGAGATCTGTTTTATAGAAACGCTCCCATACCTTATTGATGGAATCTTTCGGAATCCCAATCCCATAATCCTTTACAGACACAAAGACTTTACTTCCTTTTTCCTCACTTTTTACATCAATCGTGGAATCTGCATTGCTGAATTTAATGGCATTGTCAATCAGGTTGTACAATACTTGCTGAATTTTTCCCATATCCGCATCGACAAACAATTCTTCGCCGTGAAATACCAGATTGAGCGTAATGCGCTTTTTCGTACAGCGCCCCTCGAAAGCAAGCGCCGTCCGGCGGATAATTTCATTGATATCAAAACTTATAATTTCAAGCATAAAATTGGTGTTGCCAAAGCTGTTCAGCAATAATAAATTTGACGTCAGTGTTGTCAGTCGCTCGGTCTCAAATAAAATAATATCAAGATATTTTGCCTGCATTTCCGTCGGTATTGTACCGTCCGCCATCGCCTCCGCATAGCCTTTAATCGAGGTGAGCGGAGACCGGAAATCATGAGAAATATTTGCGACAAATTTTTTTTGATACTCGTCCAATCTCTGAAATTCTGCCGCCATATATTGAATTGCATTCGCAAGATCCCGGTACTCGTCGTGCGAACGTATTTTTACCGGCACGTCAAAATGCCCTCTCGCATATTCTTCTGCTACCCGCGTCATGCGCCCTACCGGGGCAAGCATCGCAAAATAAAGATAGACAAACACCAAAAGCAGCAGAACAGAAAACACCAAAAGGCATATATTGATAATGTCCAGATATTGGTAACTCATCTCCCGCACCAGCTCCATCGGGCTGAACATACAGACATAACCGCGCAGTTTATAGTTGTTGTAAATCGGCTGCGCCACCGCCAGCATCTCCTTTGGCATAACTCTTGGAAATGTCACGTTTGTTAAATATCCTTCCGCTGCAACACGGTTTAAAAATTCTGGGTCCAGGCTGTCCACATTGACTCCGCGCGCTTCTGACGCGGTATCGACAATAATAATGCCTCCTGTATTGATGACCCATGTTCTTGTGCCAAGGAAGCGGTCCACACTGCGCAGCTGTGTCAGCACATCGCCAAGCTTTGCAGCGTCGCGGTAGTACGGTGTAACGTATTCCTCCGCCACCATTCCCGCCTCCTCAATCATCATTTCCAGCCGCTCTTTTAACACTTGGCTGTTCAGCTTGCGCGATCCAAAAAAATTCAGCAAAATAAACATGGCGACGATGGATATTATATAGCAGGCAATCAGCTTTAACAGCGCTTTATGTCTCATTTCCTCTTCCCACCAACCGGCTTTACTTTCGCCTCAAATTTATAGCCGATTCCCCAGACGGTAACAAGCGCCCACTGTTCATGGTTTTTAATTTTTCCGCGGAGCCGCTTAATATGAACATCTACCGTGCGCGTATCGCCGATATATTCATATCCCCAAATATGGTCTAACAGCTGTTCTCTTGTAAAAACCTGATTTGGGTGAGAGGCGAGAAAATAAAATAATTCCAGCTCTTTCGGCGGCATATCAACCTGTTTTCCGCGCCATGTCACAGAATAATTGCTCTGATTTACAATAAGGTCTGGATAGCTGACATAATCCCCCGACTGCTCCTGAACTTCCACTTCTCTTTCCTGCGGCTCTTTCACCGGCGTAAAACGGCGCAGTACCGCTTTCACTCGCGCGACAAGCTCCTTTGAATCAAACGGCTTCATAATATAGTCGTCCGCGCCGAGTTCCAGCCCCAATACCTTGTCAAATACTTCGCCCTTTGCAGACAGCATAATAATCGGGACATTCGAAGTTTTCCGCACTTCGCGGCACACCTCATAGCCGTCCATTCCCGGCAGCATTAAATCGAGCAAAATCAAGTTCGGCGCATACTGCTGACACTGCTTTAACGCTTCTTCCCCGTCGTTGACAATCACTGTATCAAAACACTCTTTTATAAGATAAAGAGAGATCAATTCCGCAATATTTTCATCATCGTCCACAATTAAAACTTTTTGTTTTTCTGCCATAATATCCCCCATAACGGAATGCTAAAAGCGCTCCCTCTAATTCTCAGTTTACAGCATCAACAGCAAATTACTGGAATTCTACAATTGTCACTCCTCCAGCGCCCTCGCCAAATTCACCGAGACGGTACGATTTCACATACTTGGTTCGTTTTAAAAGGGAATGCACCGCCTCTTTTAACGCGCCTGTACCTCGCCCGTGAATAATCGTAACCTTCGGCAAATGAGCCAAGTATGCATCGTCCAAATATTTGTCTACAATCGGGATCGCCTCGTCCACCCGCTTGCCAATCACATTAATCTCCGGGCTGATATTCATCGCCTTGCTGATTCGGATTTTTCCGACGGCTGTTTTTGACGCCTGCTTTTCCTGCTCGTCGTCCTCTGCAAGCTCCACATCCTTAATATTGACAAGCGAACGCAAAATTCCCATCTGCACATACATATCGCCCTTTGTGTTCGGCAGCGTGCTGACAGTCCCTTTTAAATTCAGGCTTAATACATGCACAGTATCCCCGATATGGAAATCTCCTGCTGTCTGTTTTTTCTTTGCTTTTTTTGCCTTAATTGCAAGTTTATTGTCGGTGTCTCCAAGGCGGCTGCGCAGTTCTTCGCGCTCTTTTTCCATCTCCTTGCCGATGCCGCCCTCCTGGCTCCATTTGTTGTACTTTCGAATCGTCTCATCCGCATAATCCTTTGCTTCCTGCAAAAGATCGCGCGCGCGCTCATTTGCCTCACGCAAGATTTTATCTTTGGCGTTGTCGATTCTTGTATTTTTCTCTTCAAGCTTCTTTTTTAATGCTTCTGCCTCCGCTTTTAACGCTGCTGCTTCTGCCCGGTCGCGCTCCATTACACGCCTGCTCTCCTCCAGACTGCTGATCACGTCCTCAAAGCTCTCGTCCTTCGTGCCGATAAATTCGCGCGCGCGCTCAATAATAAAATCCGGCAAGCCAAGTTTTGACGAGATTGCAAACGCATTGCTCTTGCCTGGAATACCAATTAAAAGCCGGTAGGTCGGACGCAGCGTTTCCACGTCAAACTCACAGCTCGCGTTAGAAACACCCTTTGTAGAAAGCGCAAAAATTTTCAGCTCGCTGTAATGTGTCGTCGCCATTGTGCGGGCGCCCAGATTATGCAGGTATGTTAAAATTGACATTGCAAGCGCGGCGCCTTCGGTCGGGTCGGTTCCAGCTCCAAGCTCATCAAACAAAGCAAGACAATCTTCATCCGCTTTCTCCAATATTCCTACGGTGTTTGTCATATGGGAAGAAAATGTGCTTAAACTTTGCTCAATGCTCTGCTCGTCTCCGATGTCTGCATAAACTTCCTTAAAAACGCCAAGTTCCGATCCTTCTGATGCCGGAATATGAAGTCCCGCCTGTCCCATCAGCGTAAACAGACCAACCGTTTTTAAGGAGACTGTCTTGCCGCCGGTATTTGGTCCTGTCACCACAAGCATGTCAAATGTATCGCCCAGATAAAGGTCAATCGGTACTACTTTATGCGGGTCAATCAGCGGATGCCGTCCTTTTTTGATATTGATGTACCGCCTGTCATTCAATTTTGGCTGCACAGCTTTTATTTGCTTTGCAAACACAGCGCGCGCAAAAATAAAGTCAAATTCCGCAAGGGTTTTTAAATTAAACGAAAGTTCTCCGGTGTGTACTGCCGCCTGTTCGCTCAGCACCGCAAGCACTTTCTCAATTTCCTCCTTTTCGCGTATCGCAAGTTCCGCCAGCTCATTGTTCAGCTTCACTACCGCCGCAGGCTCAATAAACGCTGTAGAACCGGTTGCAGACTGGTCGTGCAGCATACCGCCGAAAGAATTTTTATATTCCTGTTTTACCGGCAGACAATATCTTCCATTGCGCATGGTAATCAGCGCGTCCTGAAGCATTCCTTTCGTCTCGTTTCCGGTGATCAGTTTGGCAAGCTGCTCGTGAATTTTGTCATTTGCAGTTTTCATTTGACGGCGGACACTTTTTAACCCCGGACTTGCATCATCCGCAATCTCCTCCTCCGAAATAATGCAGCGCATAATTTCATTGTTCAAAATAGAGAGCGGTTCCAGAAGTGAAAAACGCTCGCTTAAACTGTCCTGAATCTCCTCGCTGGCACCGTAATTTTTTACGCGCAGTGTCGCTGTCAACACCGAACTAAGCTTTAAAAGTTCCCCTGCGCCAAGCGTTGAGCCAATTTCAAGCCGTTTGATCGACGCTCCGATATCCGGCAGCCCGGAAAACGACAATGTCCCTTTTTTATACAATCTGGATAGTGCGTCCGCGGTTTCCTGCTGCCATTTTTCAATCTCCTCCTTGTCAGAGGACGGCACAAGCGCGTCGCATTTTTCTCTTCCCATCGCAGAACCTGCAAAATTCTCAAGTTTTGCGATAATTTTGTCAAACTCTAATGTTTTTAATACCTTCTCATTCATTGCTTTCATTTCCTTTTCGGTGTTGCTTTTTTGTATAAGCCATTTCTATCAAGCCATAGACGTTGTAACATATAGATGTAAATTATTGTGCAAAAAATTTATTTTTTAAATAATATCCTTTTCATTTAAACTGCTGCCAGAATTTTTCTTACAAATATACTGCATTATACAACCGCTTACAGATTTTTGATTTTAACTGGACTTGTAAAGCAGTGCTGCATTATATAACAATAATAAATCGCTTACCATGTATGCCGGTGCAGCTGTCCTTCTCGTTCCAGTCCTGAAAATTCCTGCTGGCGCAGTGCCTCGTACACCATGATCGCCACAGAATTGCTTAAGTTGAGTGATCTCGTTTCAGGAAGCATTGGTATCCGCACACAGTTTTCCCGATTTTCTAATAAAATTTCCTCCGGTATTCCTGCGCTTTCCTTTCCGAACATCAGATAATCCCCATCTTTGTAAACCGCTTCTGCATATGTTTTTTTCGCCTTTGTCGTCGCCATGAACAGACGCGCCCCAGGATTTTTATCCAAAAAATCATTATAATTTTCATACACGGACAAATCAATTCGAAACCAGTAGTCCATACCTGCGCGCCGCACCGCCTTTTCGGATAGATCAAAACCAAGCGGTTTGATCAAGTGAAGCCGGCTTCCTGTCGCGACGCATGTCCGCCCAATATTTCCTGTATTGGCTGGAATCTCTGGTTCAAGCAACACAATATTTACCATGGATGCCCTCATTTCTATGCTGTTTTTTGCATACTGCAATTATAAATCATAAATAATGCGCGAAAAAAGGATGATACACGATCATCCTTTCAGCGACACATTTATCTCAATTGTCTTTTCTTCCTCGTAAACAACCGGCACACAAATATTGGCGGCATCAGAAGAAAACAGAACGTTGCCGCGGCACACGGTAGGAGGCGTAATGTCGATTCCGACCCCGTTGGTTGAAAACACCGTCGCTGCATTTCCAAGGATCATATTGCACAGTTCGCATATTGCGCTCTGCGCAAGCTCGTTCAATTCTGTCATCGGCATCATGCACATTTTAGAAGCGATGTCAAGTGCTATGTCATTTCGAAAACGCAAAATGACCTGTCCCTTAATCTCCCCTGTAATGCCAAGCATAATCAGCAAAGAACCATCATCAAATTTCAAGGTATTTAGGAACGGCTTTCCGAGCTTTGCTTCCACGAACACCATATCCTTGAGTACCTTGGTAGACGCAATCAAAAACGGATTGATATAATCTGCGTTTAATGTTGCCATATCTATACCTCGTTCCTCTTTTCACACCGCCTATTTTTCCAATATTCCTATTGTATCATAACTGCTGCCGATTTTTCAAGGGAAAGTATTATTTTGTATAATTTTTCACAAAACGTTCTATGCGTTCTAATGCAATTTTTAAATTTTCGATAGAATAAGCGTAGGAAATCCTTAAAAACCCTTCGCCGCAGCTGCCAAAAGCAGTTCCCGGAACAACAGCAAGTTTTTCCTGCGCAAGCAGTTCGTTTGCAAATTGTTCTGAAGTCATCCCAGTTTTTCGGATACATGGAAATACATAGAACGCCCCAAACGGTTCAAAACAAGGAAGTCCTATCTCGCGCAGTGATTTGACAAGAAAACGCCTTCTGCCATCGTAAGCATCATGCATCATCTCAAGATCGCCGTCGCCGTTTCTCAATGCCTCGACCGCGGCATACTGACTTGTTGTCGGCGCGCACATAATCGCAAACTGATGAATTTTTACCATATGCTCAATGATTTCTTCGGGTCCGACGGCATAGCCAAGCCTCCACCCAGTCATCGCATAAGATTTTGAAAAACCGTTAATTACAATGGTGCGTTCCTTCATTCCCGGAAACTCCGCAATAGAGACATGGCGGCTGCCGTAGGTCAATTCCGAATAGATTTCATCCGAAATCACAAAAAGATCCTTTTCCTGCACTACCTTAACAATCTCCGCAAGTTCCTCGCGCGTCATAATAGAACCGGTAGGATTGTTTGGAAACGGCATAATCAGCACTTTTGTTTTTTCTGTAATCGCGGCGAGAACTTCCTGCTTTGTCAGCTTAAAATCGTCCTCTTCTTTCAGCTCAATAATCACCGGTTTTCCTCCGGCAAGCATAACGCATGGAACATAAGATACATAACTTGGCTGCGGCACCAAAACTTCGTCGCCAGGGTCAAGCATCGCCCGCAGCGCAATATCGATCGCCTCGCTTCCTCCGACCGTTACAAGCACTTCCTTTGCCGGTGTGTAATCCAGACAAAATCTTCTTTTTAAATAAGAACAGATTTCTTCTTTCAGCTCTTTTAATCCGGCGTTGGAAGTGTAATGTGTTTTTCCTTTTTCAAGAGAGTAAATTCCTTCTTCCCGGATATGCCATGGAGTCTCAAAATCCGGCTCACCGACGCCGAGGGAAATCGCATCTTTCATCTCGCTTACAATATCAAAAAATTTGCGTATTCCAGACGGCTCGATCTGTGTTATTGTTTTGCTTAATGGATTTTTCATGGTGTTATCAACATCCTTTCATCTTCGACTTCCCCAACCAATGTTATGCCGTGTTCCTTGTATTTTTTAAGTACAAAATGTGTAGCAGTACTTAAGATCGCTTCCATCGGCGCAAGTTTTCCTGATACAAAATTTGCTACTTCGCGCATACTTTTCCCATCAATAATCACAGTTAAATCAAACCCGCCCGACATTAGATAAACCGACTCCACTTCGTCAAATTTATAAATGCGCTCTGCAATCCGGTCAAATCCCTGCCCGCGCTGCGGCGTCACTTTCACTTCAATCAGAGCTGTAACGCGCTCCCTGTTTGTCTTATCCCAGTCGATCAGTGTCGGATATCCGCAGATTACGGAATCCGCTTCCATCTCTGCAACCGCCGTGGCAACTTCTTCTTCCTCGCATCCAAGCATCAGTGATAACTCTTTTGCTGTCAGTTTTGCATTTTTATCGATCCGCTTAAGTATAGCCTCCTTCAACTGTTCGCGTTCCATTTTTTTGCCTTCCATAATTCCTCCCATTCCGCCGTATAAACGGCATTTTAATTATATTTACAATATTTCTTTCCTTTTATTTGCACGATTGATCTGACAAAAAATAATTGTGATTTGATAGGTTCTTCTGCTTGCAATTTTGTTCTGGAAAATTTATCTTTTGTAAATATTTATTATATATCAAAAATATGCGCGCGGTACAATTCATCCTGTCGGAACGGCTCCAAAAACCGCTCTTCCTCGTTGTTTTGTATTATGCGGTTCTTGCCGGATTTCAGACGCCCCAAAACCGCTGCAAAAATCCCCTGATTTTCATAAGCTTTCAAAAGAGCATCCGGTCGGTCTGTCACCGCCAGCACGCATCCTCCAGAAAAAGTCAAGTAAGGGTTAATATCAAGCCATTCACATACTTCAATGGTTTCCTGCCGAATCAGAATCTTTTTTAAATCTACTTCCATGCCGCAATTTAAAAATTCTCCAATCTCCCACAGCGCAGTAAAAACTCCGCCCTCACCTGGAAGCTTGACCAACGCCTCCTCTTCTGTCGCTATCTGAACGATCCGCCGCACATCCGTGATCTCGGACACACACAGACACTCGTCAAGATATTGTTTTGGAAGGCGGGTATGTAAAATTTCCCACCGCGCCGCAAGCAAAATTCTAGTGGCCTCCAACGCCGCGTAACCTGCCATTACAATCGAATAATTCTCCGGCACAAAATCATTTGTTCTGCTGGACCGATTGGATGTTTTCTCAGTATCTTCCACAGTATTTTTTTTAATTCCGCCCGCGGACAGAGAAATCCAAGCGTAAGGCTTTCCCGGGCTGACTTGTACATTTACAGCAAATCTTGTACTAAGCTCGCGCTTTCTAAATTCATTCAGCAGCGCACGTATAAAATCTTTTACATTTTCAGGTGTTCTCTGGTCTGTCTCACTCGTCGATATATTCTGAAATTCTGCTTCCGCTGCTTTTTTTGTACTGTTTTCTTCCCATTCTTCTGGGACAAGCACTGTCACAGCGATTGTCGGCTCTGACGCCCTCTCCGCTGCAAGCAATCCAAGAACCCGGTCAAGCAGCGTGCCGATCTGACATACATACTTTATCAAAGCGCTGTCGCTTACAAGAACAATATCTTTGCTGCAAGATACTTTTGCCGCTTCAACCCTGTTGTTTTTTGTATATCTCAACACAGAACGCTTTTCCGCCACTCCCGGCAATTTTCCTGCATTCACCAAACCACCTCCGATCAACGTGAAAAAATATTCTCCTTCGCCCTGATAATCACTTATGCAAATCGAGGAAGGAAATTTCCTTCCTCTGCTTGCGCCGGACACAGACAACTGCCTCTTCTGTGTCCGTGTGCAAAAAAAACGCCCCAAACCAGCCGGATACAGCCAGTTTAGGGCGAACATATTGTCCGTGTTACCACCTAAATTCAGAAAAATTTCTGCACTCTGTAGTACGGGAGTTATGCGGCGCAATTTTTTAGCTCCTGCAATTTCTCCGATACCTCGCCCTTTTTAACGGTAGAGCATCCGGCAGGAACTACCAAAGCGATTCTGCTTGTTCGACCTGCAGCTCCAGGACTGCTTCACTGCCGCTTCCGCGGAGATTCTCACCGCCATCTCCTCTCTTTGGCATCCACAGACAGTTACTCCTTCCCTTCCCAGCCTCTAATTTATAATTATTTGGATTTTAACACACTCTTTCGCAAAAGTCAAGCATGGAACCTTTCCCGCAAAAGTGATCCAATCTTTCGAAACAAACTTTACAAATAAATCATGATCCAAGTGGTCTTTTTAAATTCTTATAAAAAATTGCAAAAATACCAATATCCAATTGGTGTTTTTGCAATTCACATAAAACTTATATAAAACCTGACATCCTGCCATAAATACAAATCAATTGCTCACCGTCCGGTAATTGCTGCCGACCGTCGCATACTCCGGCGTGGCGGCATAATAACTTGTATTGACTTTTTCTCTTAAAATCTCAATACCGTCCCGGCTGACCACCCGGTACAATTCCGCCTGATATCCAGTGTGGGCTTTCTGCGTAACGTTATACGCATCCTCCGGCAGAGATTCATCCACCGTCAGCACCGGCTCGCTCGGCAAGATTTCCTCGATAATCACGCTGACCAGCTCCACGGTATTTCCCACATCTTCCTCCGATGTGTGAATTCGAAAATACAATGTTCCATCGTCTGTGACCGCCTCAATCATAACCGGATAATTATAATCGTTGCGCAATTTTAAATCTTTGTAATTTCCGGCGATCGCCGCATCTCTGGCTGGTTCCACATAACCGACCACCATCGAGTGAGGCGCGCGCTCCACGATAGTAAGCCCTGCAAAAAGAGCAGCGTTGTACAAGGTTGTGGATACCTGGCAGACGCCTCCGCCAATCCCCTGCTCAACTTTGCCCTGCACAAACGTTCCTGCCGGAAGATATCCGTTGTCCTCGGTAATCGGTCCAATCCCTGCCGCACAGGAAAATACTTCGCCCGGCTCAATTACCGTGCCGTTCAAAAGCTCTGCCGCGCGCTCGATGTTCCCGCAGCGCGCCGGGGAACTGCTGCCGTACCAGGTTGAAAATTCGGAAGTTAAAAAGTCTGCCTCCGGCGTTCCTGTCACATGCAAAGGCGGATCTCCGAGCATATCCTCATCCGGCACATCCTGCACTACAGGAGTTTGTATGTTCTCTGAAATTGGAACCTCCTGCATACCCTCCGGCGGCGCTATACGTCCTTCGTTCGGCACTTCACTTTCAACAGAATTTCCTGTGCCGTTTGTCACATCAAGTTCTGCTCTCGGGTCTGCCGCTTCATTGTCATTATCTTCCTCGGACGGTCTGTTTTTACCGCAGGCAGAAAGCGATACCGCCGCCGCAAGACCAAATATTAAAAAACGATTTTTCTTATTTTCCCCAATTTTAAAATATCTGCTCATCCCATACCACACCTTTCCCAACGAACTGCCTGCAAAGAACTTTATTTTTAATTGCAGACAGCATACATTGACATCAGCATTTATTTTATGTATATTTAAATGAACTATACAAAAACAAATGGGATTTGAGGATTGTAAAAAATGGGTTTAGCCTGCAATCGCGGCAATTAAACTTGCAAACATTGCAGCTACAAGCAAAGACGCAATCACTACCGCAACTGCTTTCTGTGTTTTTTTCGATCGAAACATTACAATATCCTCCATTTTTCAAGTATAGAAAATACAGATAAACTATCCATATTTTTACAAATTTACTGTTGTTTTATTTTTGAAAGGAACGTTTCTTATGCCTGTTATTTTTTGCTGTACTCTTATCTTAATTTTTTTAATACGTTATGAATCAAAAAAACATTCACAGCAGGAAGCCATACCGATCAAAGACTTTTTGCAAAGAGAACTTGAGGCGAACACAACGCGGAAAAAAGACATCTCCGGTCTGCCTTATCTCACCGCAGATTGCAGCCGTCTGCCCGACTTGTCCGGCTGTCCTGACCCGGAGCGCGAAATCGCCGCTGTCCGGCGGGAACTCCAAAAACTTGACGGTAAAAAACTTTTAAACTTGTCCGGCACGTCCAACACCGATTTAAAGCTTTCTTACGGAGCTGCCAATTTTCCGGTTCTGTCTGCATGCGACACACATTATACAGAATTTACGCGCGGTCTTTACCGGCTTGGACTTTTGCTTTCGCAAAACGGCGCCGATGAACTTGCTGTACTTGTACTTCAGTATGCAGTAGAGCTAAAAACGGATGTTGTCGCCACTTACCAGCTGCTTAAATCGATCTATTGTTCTGGGAACAATGAAACTGCCCTTGCCAGACTCTACAGCGATGTAGAAAATCTGCCGGAAGAAACCCGAAACCGAGTTTTCACATTACTGAAACAATCAGAATCCGTTTCTTAATTACAAACATTTTTAATTTTAAAAACAATTACAATAAAAATACAACTTTTTTGCTTTATATTTTGTATAACAGGATGATATTTTTTCGCCTAATTGTCTGGCAGACCTGCCAGTTCATGCTGCTCCTATATTTTATGACGTTTTTTCTGCTGTGGCAAGTGTTTTATTTGGAATTTTCAGAAATCTTTCCCTTTGTCAAAATCAGCTTGTCTATCATTCGGGAAGCTTCACTTTTTGTTAAAGAATCCATATCTGTTGTATATTCCATAAAATAACTGCGCAGCAGATCCTGCAAATATTTTTTCTGCCGCAGCGTCATCGGTTCTTGTTTTTTTGGTTTGTAAAAAAGCGGCACAGAGAAAAAATCATAATCTGGAAACGTTTTTTGCAAGGCGGCGTACAGATCATGCGCCGCCACTGCATCATCCACCGCGCGGTGTGCATGACCTTGATTGATCTTATAATGCGCGCACAAGGAAGCTAAACTGCGGCTTTCCATCTCAGGGTGCAGTATGCGCGCAAACTGTAAAGTATCCAGCCCTCTGCGCTCAAATTCCTGTTCCCACCGCACAGCTGCCACCTTTAAAAAACTGTAATCAAACGAAATATTATGTCCAAGCAGTATTGGCATATCGGAGGCAAATTTGAGAAATCCCATAACTGCCTCCTGTTCTGACACGCCTTCTGCAAGCATTTCTTGTGTGATACCAGTCAATTTGGTAATACGTTCTGGAAGCGGCATACCAATGCGCACAAGGCAGGAATACTGCTCTTTGCGCTTTCCTTCATGGTACTTTACCGCGCCAATCTCAATCACTCGGTCTTTGTCCGGGCTAAGCCCTGTTGTCTCAAGATCAAGTGCTAAATAATCTGTGATCATTTTTCCTCTCATTCTGCCTTGCGGCACAAATTATAAATATGAAAAATCGCTTGTCCATCCGCACCCTGAGAAAAATACTGAAAAAACTGCCGTAAAATACAAGAATCAAACAACATACAGTAAATTATTTTCATCATACCATACATTGTAGAAATTGTCATTTCACAGCAGCTTTTTTTCTGCATTCTTATCTGAGTTTTATCCAGAAAAACTTATTTTGCAGTTTTTGGAACATACACTTCTTTTTTTCTGGATTTGTTTTCCAGCCAAATATTATTCAAAATATCTTCGGAATATAAAATCCTCCCCATCGTCGTCAACTTGAATAATATAAGATTTCGTCTCGTCCCCCTTAATCAATTCCAAAGTGAAACTGCCAATAAACTTCTCCATCATAGCCTGCCCATCCTCTGTCACGCCCATATAGTCGCCATCCAGATAAACTTCCACCTCATCATCCGAATAAATAATAATAAAATGATCCTTGTCTACCGGATATGAACCGTCCGAGGAATTATTGTTTTCTGATGTATTATCCGAATCCGAGCCTCCTTGGTTCGCATCTCCCTGATTTGTGTTATCAGAATCTGTATCTTCTTGACCGGAACCATTGGAATCCGTATTGCTATTCGAAGGATCTCCTGCTTCTTCAGACCCGATAATTTCGCCCTCTCCTTCTGTACTCTCGCTGTCAGAGCCATCCCCCTGTGTTTCTGGAAGAGAAACCGAAACCGTCATCGTGGCCGAATTTACATGGATTGTTCCGTTGTAAGCCACATATCCTCCCGATTCTACGCGGATTTCATAAGCTCCGTAATCAAGGCTGACCGGCTCGCCGTAGTATGTATTTTCCCCGTCAACAAAAAGCAGCGCACCTGCCGGAGAAATCTGGAACGTCACCTGCCCCGTCGGTTCTGGAACTCTCGCGTACGGTGTTAAATCAAGGGTTGTCGTCTCATTGCGCTTGACCACAACTTTCTCTATCGTTGCGGACAAATCATCTTTTTCTACGGTAACGCGGTAAGAACCTTCCGTCAGCGTAAGGGACATATCTTCTGTGATCTGCGAAACAAACTGCCGGTTGATCAGCAAGCTTCCGCCAAGATAATCCTCATATTCCAAAAAACTTAAATAGCCATGCCCTCGCGTCAGCAAAACAACATAAACTTCGGTTCCAATTCCCCGCAGAGTCACAGTATCGCTTCTCAAAATATCTTTTAATTTTATATACTCTGTTCCATCTAATACATGTAAGCTTTCTGAATATGTAAAACGATAATCTCCGCTTGAGATAATATTGCGGTTTTCGGCAACCCCAATTCCAGTCTGCCCCACAAACTCCCATATTTCATCTGAGATGGAGACGGCAACCGCCTTTCTTGCCTGACCGTCGCAGCCAACTTTGACAATATCTCCTGCATCTAACTGCCCCGCAACAATCTGACGCCCATATTTGTCGCGGATATCTGTCGCACTGCTGTAATCCAGCAGCAGCACTTCGCTATTTTCCACATTGCACAACTGCATTGTGTACGATTCCGTATTTACCGCCTCGACAATCGCGGTAAAATACTGGTCGGCCTGCGGCGGTGTTGCAGCGCCGGATACGGTTGGACTGGGCGGTGAAGCGGCAACCACCTGCCTGTCATTTTCTCTGTTTTTCCCCGCAATTCCAAAAGCCGCAACAGCAATAATCATAACTGCTGATAACAGCATTAATATAATTACTGCCCCTTTGGACGCTCCTGTTCCTTTTTTGTGTCTTTGATTTCCTCCTGCCTGCTTGTCCAAAAAAATCACCTGTCCCTCTGCAAATGCCATAACACAAATACAAAAAATTAAATGCCGCAATCCATAAACCAAAAACCTAGGGCGTGTCTGAAAACTCCTTCCCGCCATCGGCACGCCCTAGAAACAAAGAATCGGTTTTATGGTTTCGATCTGTTTTGACGCTGGTATAAGACCCAATGGTATTATATCGTATCCTGTGAATTTGGACAAGTGACAAAATAAGCCTTTCTATCAGGTTTCACTGATAATTTGTTCTAAAAATTCTGATTTTTGTGTTTGCTGTGCCAACAGCATTTCTAATTTCTCCATATTTTTCTGAGGTATTAAAGATTTTCTGCTGTTGTAATAATAATTTGTAACTTTCCAGAACTTTTCTGGATATGACAGCAGAACAGATAACAGCTGCCGTTCTTTGCCAGAAAGCGCACGAACCTTTTCATAAGCCGCTAAGACCTTTTTTCCAAGCGGACTCTGCCATCCATTTTTCTCCATAACTTTACGCAAGTATTGATATAAATCACACACCTGAAAACCAAACGCCGCCTTGTCAAAATTCACTGTGGCAACCCAGTCCTGCGGCGGAAGCGACGCGCGCGCCTGCAAGGACTCCATCAAAATATTGTGGTAAGTATAACTGCCGTGCAGTACATGCCCACAGGCAATCCCTTGTTTTAGCCATTCTTCTGTTCCAAGTCCTTTTAACACCTCAGCAGCATGCAGCGCTTCTTCATAAAAGGCTCCGCAGCAGTTGAGATATCGTATTTCAAATGTTGTTTTATTTTTTCTCTTTCCTAAAAATCCCTGCACCCGTTTTAATTCGCGGTTGCGTCTCTCAAGTACGCACAACAAATCTTCTTCAACAAAGGAAACGGAATCTTCCGGCAATTTAATTCCAGACATCGCCAAATGCAGCTGGGCTAAATTGCGGGCTGCAAGCAGCACGCTTTCCTCCTGTCTTAAAGAACATTCCTCCATGCGAAACCAGTCTCTTATACAGTATCGCTCTCCAATACTGTTCGTGCTGGCAAGTTTTTGTTCAAAGTTGCGCATTACTTTATCAATATTTAAGTAGCCATGCTCCTGTACTTGACCTTTCAATGCATCTTCAAACTCCAACCGCCGCTCACTCGCGCGGCAGGGACCTAAAAACTTCAGACCTTGGTCTGTTTCCAGCACCATCCCACCCCTTGCGCGATAAGAGCGATAGACTTTTAAGTCATACTGGCTGATAATTTCATTTGACCTGTCTTCCACTTTATCCCTCCATTTATGTAATCTTTTTTGTATCATTATTCTTGGCGCTGCAGACAAACGCTGCTGTAATCTGTCCAAGGAGCATACACAGAGAACATGCAGCTATGCCAGGGCGTGTCTGAAAAGCTATTCCTGCGTTCTGCACGCCGCAGTTTCCAATATAAGATATCGTTTAAAACTGTCACAAGTGTATTGTGTCATATCCGATTTTTCAGGGTTCTTTTCATTCTATGCCGCAACTTGTCACAGTATGCTTTCTGAAAAAACTTCTTTTTCTTTCTCTGCTAAAATTTCGCGGAATAAAGCATAAAAAAAGAGCGCACAGATTAATTGATCTGCACGCTCTGGCACCGCAAAATCATGATATTTTATCGATTATGCGGCATAATCAATAAAAATATTGTATAAAATTCAGGAATACGTTTTTAGACGATTTTAGAACTTATCGGTTATAATCTGCTTCTAACGGCTCGATTGCCAATGGATTTTGGCGCACCCAAGCAACGGCACACGCACATAATGCAGAACATAAAAAATCATCTGTGCGCCCTTGATCACCGGCAGTAATCAGAAGAGTTGTCAAAAGTTCTGCCGACTTGATATCATCTTCGCAAAAGGCATTGCCAAGATAAAGATATTTTGGAAAAACATTTAACATTTTTCGGAAATCATCATCCCAATTTATGCCGCCATTATCCAGAAATTCATGCTGGATTCTGCCTGCAATGCGAATAATTTCCCCCTGTGCGGTTTTGGCGCGTCCTGACACCGGAACAAGAGCGTTCCAAAGCTGACGAAACTGTGCGTTCTCCTCGGTTTCTGCAACAAGGATTGGAGATATTCCATCATGTACTAAAACTTCCTGTGTTTTTGGCGTTTCCATAGTATTAAACATTTTTACAGATACTTCCATCATCTCTTTGATGTAGTCGCCGTCGCTCATTGTGGAAAAGAAAAGAATATCCTCTCTCTGAAAACCATTTTTTTGAAATATTTCATCGGGAATTTGTTTGATACTTTTTTCTAATATAGAAAGCAAGGTTTGTGCAAACTCCCACTTTTTCTCCGACGCATTGCAAAAATCAATATCGCCGCAATCTTCAACAATATCTACAACAGGCTGGTAAAGAAAATCTGGCTGAAGCGTATTTTTCCAATCAAAATACTGGTCTATATTATCGCTGTAATCCCATGTCAAATAAAACCCATAAAAATCATCGGTTGTTATAAAGCCAATCGCACAAGCTTTTTTTCCTTTCGCCGTGTTTAATATCTTGTCGATCTCGTCCGGTAATTTGCTGCAGCAAACCTGGTCAAACTTCTCAAACTTTGTTATATCCATTTTTCCCTCACATTCTGTCGCATACACGGCATCTTAATCAAAAAAAATTGTGTTCCAAACAGCATAAATTTCTTTCACTGAACATTTTGTCAATACAAATTGCTGATTGGTTTATAAAACTATTATAACCTAAGCTTCCCTCTTTGTCCATTGTGAAATACAGCGTTTTTGACCGCTTATTGAACTTGGCATATTCACAGTTTTTTTCATGCTTTGACACTTGCGAGGGTTTTCTTCTTGTCCCTCTCAAGAAGCGGCGTCTTACTTGACAGATCAGGAAAACCGTGGTATCATAATTCAGTCGAATAATATAAAAAATAATGAAATATGCGGGAATCAGACAATAACAAACATTCGGTATTTTATCGTATATTCCTTTTTCTTTTGCGTCAGAATACCGAAAGCAAGGATTTGATGGTACACTATGCAAAAAATTAATTTACCTGACAAAGTACAATATATAATACAACAATTATCTGCACATAATTTTGAAGCTTTTGCTGTCGGCGGCTGTATCCGCGACAGTCTGCTTGGACGCACTCCGCAGGACTGGGATATTACAACAAACGCAGATCCATTGCAGGTAAAACAGATTTTTCCACATACATTTGATACAGGTATTGAACATGGAACGGTTACCGTCGTTCTGAACCATGAAGGATTCGAAGTAACGACTTACCGCATTGACGGAGATTATGAAGACGCCAGACATCCAAAACAAGTCGAATTTACAAAAGACCTCACCGAAGATCTCCGGCGGCGCGACTTTACAATCAACGCGATGGCATACAATGACTCTGCTGGACTTATTGATGTATTTGGCGGTATTTCTGATATTGAGCAAAAGGTAATCCGCTGCGTCGGGGATGCAGACGAGAGATTTGATGAAGATGCTCTGCGCATTATGCGCGCCGTTCGCTTTTCTGCACAACTTGACTTTTCCATTGAACCGCACACGCTCAACGCTGTCGCCCTTCACGCCAAAGAACTTTATAAAATCAGCGCGGAGCGCATTCGCACAGAGCTGACAAAGCTTCTTGTCTCCGCCCACCCGGAACGTCTTCTTACCGCAAGCGAACTTGGGCTGACAAAAATTTTTTTGCCGGAATTTGACAAAATGCTGGAAACTGCGCAGGAGACGCCCCACCATATTTACAATGTTGGAATGCATACCATCCACGCGCTGATCTATCTTGCCAAAAAAGAAAATTCATCGGAAACTATGGAGGGCTGTATCGATGAAAAAAGCCGGATTGCACTGCGCTACGCGGCTTTGCTCCACGATGTCGGCAAACCGGACGCAAAAACATTCAGCGCGGACAAAACGGCACATTTTTATCACCATGCGGATATCGGCGCGCCGATGACCGTGGAAATTCTGCGCCGTCTAAAGTTTGACAACGAGACGATCAACACCGTCAGCCACCTTGTCAAACTGCATGACTACCGCTATGCGCCCGAAGGAAAAAAGGTTTCCATGCGCACGGTTCGCCGGGCGATCAACCGTATTGGCACAGATTATCTGGAACTGTTATTTCAGCTGCAGGAAGCGGATTTAAATGCGCAGAATCCCGCTTTGCTCCCTGATAAACTGCACCAGCTCTCCGAGGCAAAAATGCTGTCAAAAGAAGTTTTGGCTTCCAATCAATGTGTTTCATTAAAAGATCTTGCTGTCAATGGCAGCGATCTGATACAGGCAGGTTTTTTGCCCGGAAAAATGATGGGGGAAATTTTAGCTGCGCTTCTTGACCATGTATTAGAATATCCAGAAGCCAACGTGCGCGAAAATCTGATTGCTCTGGCTGCCGGCCGATTTGCAGATTATCAGGATAAAACAAAGAAACCAGAGAAAATATAAGTTGCTCGAAAAAGATCTTTGAAGAACTTTTATCATAATAAAAAATTTAGAACGCTTTATAAAAATCTTAAAAGCAGAAACGGGGATTATTATGACAATTTATGATGAACTTGTTGCCCGCGGACTGATCGCGCAGGTAACGGACGAAAATGAAATTAAAGAATTGATCAACCAGGGAAAAGCAACGTTCTATATTGGATTTGACCCGACGGCGGATTCTCTTCACGTCGGGCATTTTATGGCGCTCTGTCTGATGAAGCGTTTACAGATGGCGGGCAATCGTCCCGTTGTTTTAATCGGCGGCGGAACGGGCTATATCGGCGATCCTTCGGGTCGTTCGGACATGCGCTCCATGATGACGCCGGAAACCATTCAGCACAACTGCGACTGCTTTAAAAAACAGATGGAACGCTTTATTGAATTTGGCGACGATAAGGCTGTTATGGTAAATAATGCGGACTGGCTGCTGAATTTAAATTATATTGATCTTCTGCGCGAGGTGGGCGCATGTTTTTCCGTCAACAATATGCTCCGCGCGGAATGTTACAAACAGCGCATGGAAAAAGGACTTTCTTTTTTGGAATTTAACTATATGATTATGCAGTCTTATGATTTCTATCATCTGTTTCAGCACTACGGCTGCAATATGCAATTTGGCGGCGATGACCAGTGGTCCAATATGCTCGGCGGAACAGAATTGATCCGGCGAAAACTCGGCAAAGATGCTTACGCTATGACAATCACGCTGCTTATGAACTCCGAGGGCAAAAAGATGGGCAAAACTGCAAAGGGCGCCGTATGGCTTGACCCTGCAAAAACTTCCCCGTTTGAATTTTTCCAGTACTGGCGCAACGTATCTGACGCCGATGTTTTAAAGTGCATCCGAATGCTGACATTTTTGCCGCTTGAACAAATTGACGAGATGGATCACTGGGAAGGCAGTCAGCTTAACACCGCGAAGGAACTTCTCGCTTATGAGCTGACAAAACTGGTTCATGGCGAGGAGGAAGCCGAAAAAGCAAAAACTGCTTCCCACGCACTGTTTGCCGACGGAAGCGACGATTCCAATATGCCGTCCACCGAAATTTCCGCGGACAAATTGACGGACGGCGCGATTGGCATTCTTGATCTGATGGATTTGTGCAAGCTTTCTCCAAGCCGCAGCGAATCCCGCCGTCTGATTCAGCAGGGCGGCGTTTTTGCCGACGATATCAAAGTGGAATCGATCGATGTAAAATTTACCGCGGAACAGCTAAAAAACGGCATTAAAATCCGCAAAGGAAAAAAGGTATTTCACAAAGCTTTTATAAAATAGAGATTCTTGTTTGATCTTGGCAAAGATTTGCAGGTAAAAAACAAATTAATTTACAGACAAAGGGCTGCTGCAAAACACAAAATTACCGCAATTTACAGTAAGATTTCACTTGATAAAATACTGTATATTGTGAAAAATATTGTTTTGCAGCAAAAAAATTTTTTATTGATCTTTCCTGTCTTTACACTTTTTCTGAATAGGAATCCACAGTTCGGAATAATAATTTTCATCGTTCGTTCCATTTGGATATTCTTCTGGCGATGTGTACATTTCAATACAATATCCTGCTGCAAACTCATAATCGGATGCCGGAAGCCACTCAGAAAATATTTTTATATTTACAGTTTGTATCGACTGCGGACACGCTCCCCTGCAAGCAAAAACTGCCCATGTAAATGCCGGGATTGTTCTTACCTCAAAACCCTTTGGAATATCTATAGAGGGATTATAAACATCCGCAATTAAATATTCAAATTTTTCATTTCCCATCTGCGGATCTATATTGATCCCAAACATTCCGTATACATGCTGGCATTTTTCCGAAGCACAATGCTCCTGCCAAAACAGAGGTATATCTTGTTTTGGATTTTCATAGCTGAACTCTTTTGATACACCCAAAACTGTAAAAGCCTCTTTTTTCACAATCCTGTAATCCATAATATAACCGCCTTTCAATAAAACCGTCAGTTTCAGGGGTGCGAAGGTTTTAATCGTCGTTTTATCCCTGCGCACTGCCAGAGGGGTACTTCCATGGAAACGGGAAAAGGCTTTGGTAAAACTGTCGGAAGAATCATAAGCATACTTCATTGCAAGTTCCGTAACTGTAATATCACTGGTGACTAATTCTTCCGCCGCAAGCGCCATTCTGCGGTTTCTTATATACTCCATAACAGAATAGCCGCACAATATACTAAAACCTTTATGAAAGTAAAATAGTGAAATATTCACATGCTCTGCCACATCATACAGTGTAATATCCTCGGTTATATGATGTTCCATATATTTGACTGCTTCACTGATTGCCTGTGTCCATTCCATGACGATCAACCTCCTGCTTGGTTAAAGTATACTCTCTATAATTTATCTTGTCCCGACATTGCCTGCTTTCTTTTGTCCGGTGCTGTTTCCCCGGTAATATAATGCACTTTATGCGCTTCCCATGGCGCAGGCAGCTCCAGTTTATCAATCATTCTTTCAAGAACATTCCAAGGAATATCCCTGGCTCTTTTTTTATTTCGCTTTAGTAATTCCTGGTATGGAGTTTCCAAATAGAAAACATTCACCCGCGCGCCATAATCCGCAAAAAGACGAATTAGTTTTTGGCGGGTCTCCTGAACAATATTTGTCGCATTCCAAAAAAATGTTTTCTTTGCCCTAAGATAAGTCTTTGCCCGCTCCACTGCAATACGAGCTACTTTTTCTGAATTTTTGGGCGGCGGAATATGAAATTCTTCTCTGATTTCATCCAGGGAAATCATTGGAAGCTCATTTCCATACTGCAAAATCCAGTGATCCTTACCTGCCAGCGGCAGCCCTGACATCAAAAAAATATCAAACCCACCTTTGTTATACAATTCGGCATCCTGCCAAATACTATTTTTATAAAAATACTCAAACTTTGTACGCGCATTTGCAAAATGATGTGGTTTCTCCCAGACGCCAAGCTCTTTCGCATAATCTGCAAACCACTCTACAGAATCTCTAAATTCATTTCCATCCTGACTTTTTCTGCCCAGCACATCCGCTTTTGACAGCAGATACAACAACCGCAGCGGAATGCTTTCCGCCACTTTCAGCAAATCATACTCCGGTCTTTTTTTTGTCCAAAACCACACTGGAATCCCATGATACCGAACCAATCCTGCCGCCAGCTCCCGCTGCACAAACGTCAGACCAAACCGCTCTGCCCTGCGATAGACCATCGCACGAAATTCCTTTTCTCCAACAATCGTGTGTTTTGGAGATACCCATTTCCCATCCTCTTTTTTCGTGCAGTTCACCTTTCCAATATCATGAAATGCCGCAGATAAAAATAAAATTTCCTGCTCTTCGCTTTCTAATTGTTCCCATTCCGAAAGTTCTACAAGCTTTTCACAGACCATTTCCGTATGGCGGTACACATCCCCTTCTGCATGGTATTCGGCATTTTGAGGAATTTCTTTGAGTTTTAAAAGCTCTGGACAGCAGGCTGCAAATTCAGAAAAAGAAAAATGGATATCCCGAATTTTTTTTAAAATATTTTGATTGTGCAAAATAATTTCATCTCCTTTTCCAACACAGCAAACGGCTGTTCTTTTACAATTTCATCAAAAACGTTCGCTGATGCACTACAAAACCAAAATACAATCAATCTTTCAAATCACCAGGTTTTACAATTTTTCGTCAACAATAAAAATTAATATTGATCTCCAATTTATCACTCAAAAAGTTCTGCTCCTTCTGCCAGACCATTCGCAATCATCGGTCGGTTCATCCAATGGCTTTCCGAATCAAGAATTGTATTTAAGAAAGATGCCCTCACATACTTTAAACGGTCTGTCACATAATCGCCGTCCTCAATCTTAATATAAATTCCTTCCATAATCCCGGATAAATCCGTTTGTTTTACCGCAATTTCAATGTCTGCTCCGCCTTTTTTGCACTGCTTAAAAAAATTCTCTCTCAAACAATCCGAGGTAAATAAGCTTGGACCAATCCACTTGGCAATCTCTGACGAATCTTTATAATATCCCTGCGCCAGCACGCGAACAGACCGGACAAACGGAGCGTTATTTAAAAATTCTCTGCGCTTTTTTGTGGAAAAAAATTTTTTCTCCTGTTTATCAAAAATATCAAATTCCATAAAGTAGTGCGGCAATCGATCGTAAAATACCGTGTGTTTTGCATAGAGCCACTCTCCATACATTACATACCTTTCGCCAAGCAGTATGCGCAGCTGCTCCTCAAAACATCCAGCCCAAAGTTTGAACAGGTCAAACTGGCGTTCGCCATATCCTCCATTTAAAAAATGACCTCTGCTCTGCAAATACATTTTCCCGTCCAATCCAAAACTGATGCCGCAGTTTGCCCCGTCCACTTTTTCCTCAAGCACCAGATATTTTCCCAAAAGATCCGTAAATTTTACAACTTTTAAATCTTCGTCGCCAACTTGCTCCCTTGAACCCTCAAGATGTCTTGTTCTTGGATATTTAAAAATCTGTTCCATTATTTTATTCCTCACATTTATATTTTTTTATTATCAAATTTTCTGCAAACCCTTTTTTACAATGGATATAAGACAGTCAAAAATAAAAACCTGCCAAAATATCCGTATGGAAAAACCATTTCTTGCCCATCGACACAATTCAATAAATTTTATATATTTTTTGTGTTATTTTAGTATACAAATCGGTATAATTTTTGCAGGCATACAAAAAAAACTGTAAAAGAACATTTTTCACAGCATCAAAAAATAATAAATCTAGGATCAGGAACTTTTTATCAACGATCCGTTGCCCAAGACAGACAGAACTATAATGCAAACTGCCCATTCTCCAAAACGATAACACTTGCAGTCACATTATTTTAATATTGAGAAAAATTCTATTTCTTTCCATACAGTTTTAAAATAAAAAGTCCCCATGCTATTTTTATCATATTCTGACCAGATAAGCACACAAAAACATCAGCCGCAGTTTTCTGCGCCTGTATACTTTTTGCGTTTTACTGTCAGCTTATGATTACATGGGGTCCTCCAATCCAAAACCAATGATTTTTCTATTTCTTGCAGGCAGAGTCTTATTTCTACTGTCTGCATGCCCTAAATATAGCACTGGAATATCACTTTGTCAAGCCGCATTCTTTATTTGATCAGCAGACCATCCGCATCTTTAAAAGAGCCGGAAGCGATCCTTACAATATCAACAATCCATCCAATTCCCCACAATCCCATAGTGAAAATATACAATATTCCCATTGTTGTTTTTCCCGCATAAAACTGGTGTGCTCCAAAATATCCCAGGAATACAGCAAGCAGCAGAGCAATGATCTTTGATTTTTCGCTTGCTTCGTCATAAAATTCATCCTGATAAGATGGTATATTATAAGTGCGGTTTTGATATGGCTGATTTTGAATATTATGATAAGGCGGCGTTTCGGTTCGGTAGTAATTGTTGATTACTGTTGTATGTGAATTATTGCTATTAATTGTATTCGGCTGATTTTTTGGAAGTTCTGAACCGCAATATTCACAAAATTTCCCATTTACTTGAGCGCCGCATTTTGGACACTGCATAATTTTCTCCCCCCTCTTTGTACAAACTGGCAGCTTAATCCCATCGCAAAAACAAATGGTTTATAGCGCGCTTTGGTAATATAGTTCCATAATATCATGCCTCTGTTTTCTCGTCCAGCGACACAATTCAATAAATTACGCATACATTTTCGTTTTATTTTAGCCTATAATAGCCTACTAACTTCTCTTGATATAACAAATCTTTTTGACATTGGAAAAGATACTGTGATAACTTGTTTTTTTTTCTTGATGGTGCTATGATGTTTTGTGCCAGAAATAAAAAAACAAAAAGAATCGAGGATACAGGTTTATGCCAAAGCTTGGAAGAAATGATGTCTGCTGGTGTGGAAGCGGCGTCAAATATAAAAATTGCCATGAAGCCTTTGATGCAAAAATTGAGCTTTTTTCCAGACAGGGTGCCATTGTGCCAACACACGATATTATCAAAACTCCTGAACAGATTGAGAAGATCAAAGAGAGCGCCAAAGTCAATATTGCCGTGCTTGACTATGTGGCAGAACATATAAAAGAGGGAATCACGACAGAACAGATTGACTGCTGGGTGTATGAACAGACGACAAAATACGGCGCGATACCTGCGCCGCTGCACTATGAAGGCTATCCAAAAAGCGTATGTACTTCCGTGAATCACGAAGTATGTCATGGGATTCCTTCCCCGGACGTCGTGCTTCGGGAAGGGGATATTATCAATGTTGACTGTTCCACAAACTTAAATGGATATTTTTCAGACTCCTCTCGGATGTTCTGTATTGGAGAAGTGTCCGAGGAAAAAAAACGGCTTGTTGAAGTGACAAAACAGAGCCTTGAAATCGGATTAGAGCAAGTAAAGCCATGGGGATTTCTCGGTGATATGGGACAGGCAATCAATGATTTTGCAAAGAAAAACGGCTATTCTGTCGTTCGTGAAATCGGCGGTCATGGAATCGGTCTGGAATTTCACGAAGAACCGTGGGTCAGCTTTGTTTCCCGGCGCGGCACGGAAATGATTATGGCTCCGGGTATGGTTTTTACCATTGAACCAATGATCAATATGGGACGCGCCCGCATCCGAACAGACAAAAAGAACGGCTGGACGGTCTACACAGCGGATGAAAAACCGTCCGCCCAGTGGGAAATCCAGGTTTTGATCACAGAAACCGGATATGAAATCTTATCTTATTAATCATAAAGAAACAGATACAAACGATTGTGCAATGATTTTTATATACCGTCAAGCAGACAAACAACCTGCCGCGCCCCATCACATACTGCTTTAATGGTATACTTTCACTGCATGGGGCGTGGCAGGTTTCTCTTTCCCTGCTCGCGCTGGGCGTTTTTCCCTTGGATGCCCGCGTGCAGAACAGAACTGCCGCACTAGAATGTGCGGCAGTCCAAAACGAAAATATGAAAATGTTTTATTCAAAAATATTTCTAAAATGGTTTCTTATCTACAGTGATTCCCCGTTCATAAAGATTACCGCTGTAAGTTTAAGAAAAATAACCTGTGCTTTATACCCATAAAGTTAGAAATTTTATGGTATATTCCGGCAATTTTAATTTTCCTGTTCTTTTAAATAATAATCGGACTCTTCCTCCGGGCATGCGATAAAAGTTCCGTACATTTTATTGCCATTCTGATCTGTAAGTTCAAGATACTCGCCGTCGTCTGTATTAATAACTTTTACCAGGCTGTCTTTGATCTTTCCGCTCTCGATATCCTCAATCACCTGCTTTAACTTTTCCTCTGTCCAATGATTATGCGCTGTAACATCAAGATCCTCTATTTCACTGTGTGTTGGAAAACGAAGTTCTTCCTCCTCTCCCGGTTCAAAATCATACGTTCTGTCCTTTTCGGTTGGCGATGCAAAAGTTTGATCGGCAGGATTTCCTTCGGAATCCCGTTTCAGCCCGTCTTCTCCCATAACATACCGAGGTGCTGTATAAATCTGGTTATTGGAAAGCATATAACTTTCTGTATCATTCTCAAACTTATATTTTTCATTGTCCTTTTCGGTCGGTGCTGGAGTTGGAGATACTGTAATCTCATTTTGATTTGATTCCTGCTTGGAAAGCTTTTTTTCTGTGCTGTCCTCTGCAAGTGCGGAAGTTGCAAACAGAGTTGTTGTACCTGCAACCAAAGCCGCGGCAAACGTAAGGCTTAATATCGAATTTTTCTTTATCTTCATAATTGCTACAATCCTTTCTTCCATCTTGTTTTTGCTGAAATAACTATATAGGGAAAAAGATAATTTTCTCACTTCCTCCATGTGGAGCAGGGCAAGCGCATAAGATTCTCTCGTCTCTTTTTTGCCCTTGCGCACCACAGCTTCATCGCAATACAATTCAATATCGCGGTTCGCCAAAAAGTACATAACCCACACGATTGGATTAAACCAATGAATACATAGTATTACAGCTAAAATAATTTTATTTAAGGCATCAAAGTGTAAAATATGATTATACTCATGGTCAAGTATATATTGAATTGTCCTTCCATCGTTCCAGTCCATTCTTTTTGGCAGCAGAATCACCGGAAAAATCGTGCCGTAAGTCAGTGGCGCAGATATCTGGTCTGACACTCGAACGCTGATTTTGGACGCTCTTTTTTTCAGACAGCGATCTATAATCCGCCGCCTTGATACCGGAACTTTCTGCAATCCAGCAGCAATTTCTTTTAACCACTCCTGCACAGCCGAATGCTTTGTTGGAATGGCCTCCCGAAACTTTTGCTGACATCGAATATAAGAAACGAGAAAACAGGCGGCGAGCAGGCAGAGGCCTGCCAGATAGCAAATCTGCGGTAATGAAAGAAAACTTTCTTCTTTTGCAGCACTGCCTGAAACTGCTGGAAAAATCCCCTGCAAAAGCGGTGCATACTGCGGTTTGATCCCTGTATTGTTCTGTGATACACTGCTCACCAATTTTTCCGTATCGCTGTCTGCAAGCTTTCTTATAAAGCTGTACAAACTAAATCGGGAAGGTATGGAAAAAGGAAGCAGCAACCTTGCTGCTGCGACAATCCACAACACTTTAAACACTGCTTTTGGCAAGCGGTATATTGTAAAACTTCGGATTACAAGAATCACTGCAATCAAAACTCCCCCTGCTATGCTCTGATGTAAAAGACTCATCCTGCCACCTCATTTCAAATCCGTGATCATCTGGCGAAGCCTGGCAATCTGCTCATCAGACAATTTTTTGCTGCCAAGCAGCGAGGCAAACAACAAATCTGGCGAACCGCCAAACAGTTTTCCAATCAGTTCTTCTGCCTCTGCCGCCTGCACTTCCTCCTTCGCAATCCGTGCGCTGCACATAAAATTCGGCTCGCTGCGCTGTATCGCACCTTTGGCAATACATTTTTTAATTACCGTGTAGGTTGTGTTCATGTTCCATCCGATCTCTCCCTTCAGGATGTCGGATATCTGCTTTGCAGTTCGATCACCCTCTCTCCAGAGCACATCCATCACTTTTAATTCGGAATCAAAGAGTTTTATGGACATAACATAATTTCCTTTCTCACTATTGCAATAGTTTGTATGTTTATACTATCATAATAGTTTGTCTTTGTCAACACTACTATAATAGTTTGTATGTGAATTTTTTGTGAACTAAGTCAGATGCATTTCTCCCTGCGCGCCGGACGCAAATTTTCTTTCCGTGTACATAAAAAACAAGGAGCTGTTGCTCCATAGATGATTTCTCGTCTATTTTACAACAACCCCTATAATTTTGCGCGTATTACATTTCCACGGTCACTTTGTCCAAGTGCCAGATATCCTTTATATACTCCTCAATTGTGCGGTCGGATGTAAACTTGCCGCTCTTAGCCACATTCAAAATTGCAGAACGCGCCCATCCCCTCTCATCGCGGTACGCTTCCTCAACCTTCTTCTGAGCCTCGGCATAAGCGCGGAAATCTTTTAAGATAAAGTACTGGTCTGCACGCTCATAACCGTTGCTCTCCAGCAGTGAATTGTAAAGTTCACGGAACAGTTCTGGATCCTGCTGAGAGTAATAACCATTGACAAGCTGCGTTAAAACATTGCGGATATCAAGATCTGTATTGTAGATTTCTTTTGGATTATATCCGCCGTTCTTTTCATAATTGATTACCTCATCGGAAGAAAGACCAAAGATAAACGCATGTTCCTTGCCAACTTCCTCAACGATCTCCACATTCGCGCCGTCCATCGTGCCAAGTGTAAGCGCGCCGTTTAACATAAACTTCATATTTCCAGTACCGCTCGCTTCCTTGCTGGCTGTTGAAATCTGTTCGGATACATCCGCCGCCGCAAAAATCAGCTCCGCATTGGAAACACGGTAGTTCTCGATAAATACCACCTTCAGCTTGCCGCCGATCGACTTATCGTTATTCACTACGTCCGCAACGCTGTTGATCAATTTGATTACCGCTTTTGCCCTGCGGTAGCCTGCACTTGCCTTCGCGCCAAAAATAAAGGTTCTCGGATAAAATTCCATCTCCGGGTGCATTTTAAGCTCATTGTATAAATACATTACATGCAGAATATTCAGCAGCTGACGCTTATACTCATGCAGACGCTTTACCTGCACGTCAAAGATTGAGCGCGGATCTACCTCAACGCCGTTGTGTTCCTTGATGTAGGCGGCAAGACGCACCTTATTCTGATACTTGATGTTCATAAATTCTTTCTGGCACTTTTCATCGTCCGCATACACGGCAAGATTGTTAATATGCGGCAAATTTGTAATCCAGTCCGCGCCGATCTTATCGGTCACCCACTGAGCAAGCAGCGGATTTCCATGCAGCAGGAAACGTCTCTGCGTAATGCCGTTTGTCTTGTTGTTGAACTTCTCCGGCCACAGTTCATAGAAATCATGAAGCTGTTCGTTCTTTAAAATCTCTGTGTGCAGCTTTGCAACACCATTTACAGAAAAGCTTGCCACAATCGCAAGATGCGCCATCTTTACCTGCCCGTCATACACGATTGCCATCTTCTCAATCTTGCGGTAATCGTTCGGATATTTTGCCTGAATCTGCTGGATAAACCGGCGGTTAATCTCCTCGACAATCTGGTAAATACGCGGAAGAAGTCTTGAGAACAGTTCCAGCGGCCATTTTTCGAGTGCCTCGGACATAATCGTGTGGTTTGTGTACGCACAGGATTTTGTGGTTACTGACCAAGCTTCATCCCAGCTTAAATAATAATCATCCATCAAAATGCGCATCAGCTCCGCGACAGTCAATGTCGGGTGCGTGTCGTTCATCTGGAAGCATACTTTTTCGTAAAGTTTATGCACGTCATTATGCTTTTCCATGTATTTTGCCACCGCGCGCTGAATGCTGGCAGAAACAAAGAAATACTGCTGCTTTAAGCGCAGTTCCTTGCCCGCATAATGATTGTCGTTCGGGTAGAGCACCTCGCAGATCGTTCTTGCAAGATTCTCCTGCTCTACAGCCTTCTGATAATCGCCCTTGTCAAACGAATCAAGATTAAATGTATTGATTGCCTGCGCGTCCCAGATCCGCAGCGTATTTACCACGTTATTCCCATAGCCGAGTACCGGAAGATCATAAGGAACAGCCAGAACAGACTGATAATTTTCCTGGATAAACCGCTCTCTTCCATTCTCATCGCGCATCATACGAACATATCCGCCGAACTTTACTTCCGTCGCGTACTCGGCGCGCTTCATCTCAAACGGATTGCCGTTTTTCAGCCAGTTGTCCGGCACTTCCACCTGGAAACCGTTCTCGATCTTCTGTTCAAACATCCCGTACTTGTAGCGGATGCCGCAGCCGTAAGCCGGATAGCCAAGCGTGGAAAGAGAGTCGAGAAAACATGCTGCCAGACGACCAAGACCGCCGTTTCCAAGACCTGCATCCGGCTCCTCATCCTCGATCACATTTAAATCAACACCCAGCTCCGCAAGCGCTTCATGAATCTGCTTATCTGCGCCAAGATTGATAATATTGTTGCCGAGCGCGCGCCCCATCAAAAATTCCATCGAGAGATAGTAAACGGTCTTTGCATCATCTGCTTCATACTTTTTGTGCGTCGCCATCCACATATCTACAATATAATCTTTTACCGCATAGGCAACTGCCTGAAAAATCTGCTGCCCTGTCGCCTCGGTGATATCTTTGCGGAACAGATTTCTGATATTCGCCTTGACGTCCTTTTTAAATTCTTCCTTATTGATTTCCATGAATTTACCTCCATAAATAAATTTCTTGTTTCAATGACTGCGAAACTCAGAAATCCGTACAAATCCTATTTTTCTTCTGAATTTCGCAGCCATTTTTATTTTATGCTGCTATAAAACAGCATACTTCTCACAGTGGCGCAAACAATGAAGAAAATCGTTCTTAACAAAGCCTTTGGTTCATATTTTGGAGATTTATATTTTTTCAACTCCGAACGTTACTTCCTCACCATTTAAATTCCAATCTTTACAAAAACCTTGTGTACTTCCATAAACGATTTCATCCGCCAGAACAACCAAAGCAATCTGAGCTTCATTTTTCTTGATCATTCCCAAAACAGACTCGCTGCCCGCCGCGCAGACGCGGATTCGATCCATCACTTCAAAACCTGCCTCTTTGCGCATTGTCTGAAGTTTGCTGATCACCTCGCGCACATATCCTTCCTCTATCAGTGCTTCTGTCAGATTTGTATCAAGAACAACCGTATAACCGCCGTCCGCGTTTGTAATATATCCTTCTTTCTGTGACGTCTCAATCAACAAATCTTCCTCGGCAAGCGTTTCCTTTGTATCACCCACTGTAACAGTAAGAACACCTGCTTCCGACAATTCCTTTACAGCCGCTGCGCCGTCAAGCCCGGCAAGCACTTCCTTCAGTGCATTCAGCCTGCTTCCAAACCGCTTTCCAAGTGTTTTTAACTGCGGTTTAAAATGATAGGAGGTAAAACTTCCTACATCCTGCGTAAAAATAACTTCTTTTACATTCAGCTCATCCGCAATAATTTCTTTATAGAAATCTGACATTCCATCCGAACCTGTCTTTGCATCGGATTTTACATACATGCGCGCAAGCGGCTGTCTCTGCTTGCAGTTTGCCGTATTGCGGCACGCGCGACCAAGCACGACAATCGCCAGAACCGCTTTCATATCTTCTTCCAGTTTCTGGTTGATCCACGCTTCATTTACCTTCGGGAAGTCGCACAGATGGATACTTTCCGGCGCAGTTTTATCAATGCTGCAAACAAGATTGCGGTAAATTGCTTCCGTCATAAATGGAATCATTGGCGCCGCTGCCTTACAGATTGTCACCAGAGCAGTGTAGAGCGTCATATAAGCGTTGATCTTGTCCTGCTCCATTCCCTTTGCCCAGAAGCGCTCGCGCCCGCGCCGCACATACCAGTTGCTCATCTCGTCCACAAAATCCTGCAGCGCCCGCGCTGTTTCTGGAATCCGATAATTTTCAAGATTTTCGTCCACGGACTTCACGGTTGAAGAAAGTTTGGAGAGCAGCCATTGATCCATCACAGAAAGCTTCTCAAACTCCAACGTATATTTTGTAGCGTCAAAATTATCAATATTCGCATATAAAACATAGAATGCATAGGTGTTCCAGAGCGTACCCATAAATTTGCGCTGTCCTTCAACCACTACCTTATCGTGGAAACGATTCGGCAGCCACGGCGCAGAATTAATATAAAAATACCAGCGAATTGCATCCGCACCGTATTTTTCAAGCGCATCAAACGGGTCAACCGCATTCCCTTTGCTCTTTGCCATTTTCTGACCATTCTCATCCTGAACATGACCGAGAACAATCACATTCTCATACGGCGCCTTGTTAAATAAAAGCGTTGAGATCGCCATCAGAGAATGGAACCACCCGCGCGTCTGGTCAACTGCTTCCGAGATAAACTTTGCCGGAAACTGCTGCTCAAACAGCTCTTTGTTCTCAAATGGATAATGGTGCTGCGCAAACGGCATCGCGCCGGAATCAAACCAGCAGTCGATCACTTCTGGAACTCGTTTCATCACGCCGCCGCATTTCGGGCATTTCAAAGTGATCGCGTCGATGTATGGGCGGTGGAATTCAACGATTTTCGCCTCCTCGCTGCCGCTCAGCTCACAAAGTTCCTGCCTGCTTTCAACACAATGCTGATACCCGCATCCGCACTCCCAGATATTTAGAGGAGTTCCCCAGTAACGGTTGCGCGAGATTGCCCAATCTTGAATATTTTCCAGCCAGTTTCCAAAACGTCCCTTGCCGATGGACTCTGGAATCCAATTTACGGTATCGTTGTTGCGCAAAAGATCGTCGCGCACCGCAGTTTCACGAATATACCACGATTCTCTTGCATAATAGATCAGCGGCGTATCACAGCGCCAGCAGTGCGGATAACTATGCTCGAATTTCGGCGCGTCAAACAACTTGCCCGCCTCTTTTAAATCGGCTAAGATCAATGGATCTGCCTTTTTCACAAACATTCCCGCGTAAGCCGTCTCCTCTGTCATCTCACCTTTGCCGTCCACCAACTGAACAAACGGAAGATCATAATTTCTTCCAACTTTCGCGTCATCCTCACCAAACGCAGGCGCAATATGAACGACACCCGTGCCGTCCGTAAGCGTAACATAGCCGTCGCAGGTAATATAATACGCCTTTTTCCCCTGCTTTTTACAAACTTCCACCGCACAGTCAAAAAGCGGCTCATACTCGCGGTATTCAAGTTCTTTTCCGGTAAAACGAGCGAGAATTTCATAAGCAGCCGTGTTGAGTGTGTCGGTATTTGCGGAATTTTCCTGTTTTTCATTACTTTCCGCCTTTGCTTTTTGACCAAGTTTTCCAAGCACTGTATCTAACAGAGCCTCCGCCATATAGTAGGTATATCCGTCCGCTGCCTTTACTTTTGCATACATTTCCTCTGGATTTACACAGAGCGCCACATTGCTTGGCAATGTCCAAGGAGTGGTAGTCCAGACAAGAATATAAGCATCCTCATCTTTCATTTTAAAACGTGCAATCGCAGAGCGTTCCTTCACATCCTTGTATCCCTGTGCTACCTCGGCGCTTGAAAGAGGCGTTCCGCAGCGCGGGCAATACGGGACAATCTTAAACCCTTTATAGAGCAGTCCTTTATCCCAGATCTGTCTGAGCGCCCACCACTCGGATTCAATATAATCGTCGTGATAAGTAACATAAGGCTCGTCCATATCTGCCCAAAAACCAACGGTGCCGGAAAAATCCTCCCACATACCTTTGTATTTCCAAACACTCTCTTTGCATTTTTTAATAAATGGTTCCAGACCATAATTTTCAATTTGATCCTTGCCGTCCAGCCCCAAAAGTTTTTCAACCTCAATCTCAACCGGCAGTCCATGCGTATCCCAGCCTGCCTTGCGCGGCACCATAAAACCTTTCATTGTGCGGTAGCGCGGAATCATATCTTTAATCACACGCGTAAGCACATGACCAATATGCGGCTTACCGTTCGCTGTCGGCGGTCCATCATAAAATGTGTAGGTCTCCCCATCTTTGTGGGTATCCATGCTTTTTCGAAAGATATCATTTTTATTCCAGAACTCTAAAACTTCCCGTTCTCTCTCCACGAAATTCATATCTGTTGATACTTTTTCGTACATTGATCCATCGACTCCTTTCTTAAAATAGCAGCGGCAAAAATCCAGCGCATCTTCTTTGTACTCACACTGCCGACGCCGGCTGTCCGCCTGCGGAGAGCGGAGGCAGTTCCCGCTTAATGTAGTCCAGCAGCCAGTCCAAATACCGATAATAATGGAAGGTTCCCTCTTTTGCCATCGCTTTAAGCTCGGCAAGCGTCACCCATTTGGCGTCGGATACTTCCTCCGTCTGAAGCACAAGTTCTTCTGCTTTGCTGTCCGTATGGACAAGCCAGACCGTATTGTAGCTGTCAATCCGCTTAAACGCCGCAACCATCTCCGAATTTTCCCTTGTCGCAGCAATCCCAAGCTCCTCCATCAGCTCGCGCTTACATGCATCCCATGCATCTTCTCCGCATACTGCTGAACCTCCGGTCGCCGCCCAAATTCCCGGCAGCAGTTTTAAATCTGGATTTCTCTTCTGAATCAGCACCTGCCTTTCAGAATTGATCGGGAAAACAGCCACGACAAGATGGTAATCCCCCGGCGCAAGCGGCTTCCCTCTCTCGTGTATCTTTCCAGTTTTCCGAAAACAATGGTCATATACATCCCATAGTTCCATTCGTGTCTCCTTTCGTAAAACACAACTTAAGCTCGGATAAAGACTGAAAACTAAAATTTTCAGCCTCTGACCAAAATACTGCTCGCGAGTCCCGTGTGCAAAAAAAGCCCTCATCCAAACAGGATGAGGGCGCTCACTTACAACCACCTGATTTTCACGTACTCCGCCGCTGCCTGCTGCTTTTATACATTATCCGTGTAACGGCGGATACCGGCACCGCTTACTGCCATTTCAGCCATGCTGCTCTGGAGTGATCTTCCACGCCATATACTCCCCTCCGGCTTCCACTTTCCCGGCTCGCTGTATGTTTTCCCTGGCGCGTACTGTCTCCTTCAACGCTTTTTTCATTTTATCAATTTCTTCGCAATCTCCCAATCAAAAGAGCTTTTTGGAAGATCTATCGTCCGCACAAAAGAATTTCAGTGCGGTTGTTATATTCCGTGAATTTATCATAGTATAGATGAAATGTTTTGTCAACTGGCTTTTTTCACAAAACATAAAGCGAATCCAGCCTTCTTGCTGGAAAAAAGAGGCAAAATACTTTTTATGGCGCATATCTGAAAAATCACTCTTTTTCTGGAATCAGATTCCTCATCATTATGTAAAAATTGATATATCACTGATATTTCAATCCCTCTTTTAATTCTCTGTGATACATCAAATACCATAAAAACACTGGCAGCATAAACAATACCGCCGCCGGATAAAGCACATTGCCTTCATACTGGTCCATCTGGCTGAAAAAGATCGACAAATTGCGCTTGTCATCATTGCGCACATAAAGAATCGGCTGTTCCACAAGGTTCCAGGCCTCGGCAAACAAAAACAATGCAACTGCATAAATACAAACTCTCAACTGCGGCAAAACACAGTGCCACATAATTCTCAGGCATGAATTTGTCTCCAGCCTCGCCGCCTCAACTACCTGCACATCATTGCCTTCCATATATTGTCTTAACACTACCGTTCCAAGCGGAGAAAACACTAATGGAACAATAATCGCCGCCCTTGTATCCAAAAGCCCCAGCTCACGCAGCCCAATATAATTTGGCAGCACCATAACCTGCAAAGGCATCATCATTAAGACAATATACAAAATATAGAGAAGCTTTTTCGCCCGAAACTGCGCAAACTGAAATGCAAACGCCGCAAGTATTGAAATCAAAATTGCTCCCACAGTAATCGCCGCTGCGTACAGCACCGAATTCCAGAACATCTGATAAAACGGAAAACAATTCAATAAAAGTTCCTGATAACCGGCAAGCGACAAAACGCCGTCCGTCTGAAGCGACTGAACGACGGTCGCTGCAACGGGAATTAAAAAAATAATCGCCGCTGCCAACACCACAATAAAAAGAAGAAAAACCTGTTTTTTTCCTTTTGCTTTTGACATAACACACCTCGTTTCTGCGCTGCTTTTTGCATAGCGCGGACACAAACTTTGAAATAGAAAATGAACCATTCCAAAACTCAACAATCACCTGTTTTATTTTTATACTTCATATCTTTTTTGCAGCCGAAATCCCACAGCTACAATCGCAAGCACCAAGAGCGCAGTCAACACAGAACTTGAAGCAAGCGTCTGGTAATCAAACTTTAAAAAATTGTTGTTCAGATAAAACTGCAATGTGTATCCGTAATCCGGCGGATACTTTGTTCCAAAATACAAAAAACTTTCTTTAAAAATTCGAAACGAATTCATAATGGAAAGCAGAACTGTAAAAAATACCGCAGGCGCAATAATCGGAAGCGTCAATCTCCAGTGCATAACCATAGCACCCGCGCCGTCCATACGCGCCGCTTCATATATTTCAGGAGAGATTATTGTAATTGCAGAAGTCAAAAGAATAATACAGATTCCGATATTCTTCCAGATAAACAAAAGATAAACCGGCAAAACAGAATCAAGACCGCTGAAAAACTGCTGCCAGACAAGCACAACCGCAGCGGTTGGCACAAGCATCGGAAAAATAAACGCATCGCGCAAAAATGAAAATTTTTTTAACCCAAAACTAAGCAGAAACGACAGTACAATAGCAAGTACCAAAAGAATGGACACGCCAACCGCAATTAAAAGCAAACTGTTCTTCATCGCAAGCTGAAAAAATTCATTGGAGAGCGTCTCAACATAATTATCAAACCAGACAAACTTACGCTGAAACTGATTATTGATTACTGAATAATATAATACGCGCGCAAACGGAACCAGAAAAAAAACGATAAGTCCGAGAATGCTTGGCACAAGACAAAGCATACAGCGCGTATTCCAGCGAAGTGCTTTTTTGGAACCTGAACTTCCTTTTGAAATTTCAGATACATCGTTTTTCTTTTCGGCTGATACATCTTTAGTTTTCTTCTTTGATATAGACTTCACACCCATCTGTAATTCCCTCCAAACTGCTTATAATAATTTTATCATTGTAAAACAGACCGTCCTTCACCTCATAGCACGTAAAGTTTTCTTCGCCAAACTCAATATTCTGCGCAAGCCGTGCAATATACCGGAATTCCTTGTTAATGATCTCTGTTGTAACACGGTAGACAACACCGTCGTTATACAATTCCTTTGGCAGCGAAACTCCAAAGGAATTGCTGCCGTCCTCGTTGTAAAATATATCGCTTTTTAATTCCATAACTTCGACCTGCGGCAGATTTGCATTATGAATTTTCCGCGCGGTCAATGATAGTACAGCCATCACCACATAAAATAAAATACTAATTATCAACACAATACGTTTTTTCATCTTACTCACCTTATGCCCTTTTCCACACTTCCATCAATGTGCAACTTAGATTTTCTTAGCTGGCATATCGGCTGCTTAGAAAATCTTTACACACTTATACCCATACAACATAAATATCTGTCTGTGATCTGCACGGACAGAAAATTTGAAAGCTACTCCTTCTGATATTTCAAAAGTTTCTGTTCTACATCCTTTACATACTGTTCCACTGGTATTTCACCGAAAAACACCTTCTCCATATCAGTCAAATAAACATCCGCATCCACAGAAAACGGAATTTCCCCATTTTGATAAATCTGATAGATCTGCTCTTCGAACGATCCTGGTTCTGCCTGATAATCCGTAAAATACCATACATTTTCCTGCGCCGCCAGATAACCGGTCAGATCTGCAATATAAGACAAAGTTTCCTTCAGCCGAGAAGAATTCGGATTGACCGCGATAAAATAACAGTATATTACATTTTTCCCGGAGCTTCCCGCAGACGGAAAACTGCAAAATGTATATCCAACTTCTTTGTATTGCTCTATATACCACTGATCGACCCATTTATCTCTTCCAAAAAATTCATATCTCAAAAGAAGATCGTTTGAAATTTTCTGCCCGGAGCGAAACGGCAAATCGATATAGAGCTGTTTTAACGCTTCGATATATTCCTGAAATGAATCTTTCAAAGGAGAATGGCTTAAATACTGATCCATGCATGAGCGCGCAATTATATACATCGGCAGGTACAACAAACTCTTCTGCTGTTCAGAAAGCCCATGAACCGCAGAAGCAAGCTCCGTGTAAGTCATCCCCTGAGAAATTGGTATCCCTGCCTGCAAAAGTTCGTCCTCCCTTATCAGCAGCCCGCGCCCCTCAACAAGAAACGGCAGCATCCAGATTGTTCCATCCTCTTTTGTCGCTGCTTCTTTCACATAGGGAAAACAGCGGTTTAAATATTCCTCCACCCCTGGAATATCATTGAGCGGATAGAACGATTCGCTGTCCTTCATGACCTGGCTTGCACTGTCATAAGTAGACCCAATACACAAATCATAATCTTTATCCTGCGCCAGCGTTTTTAACACAATCTGATCCCATGACATACCAATCCGTTCCAGAGCGTAGCCGCAGCCATAAGGTGCAACATTTCCCCATGAACTAATCAACTTTACCGCCTTATTTTCGCGCCGTACAGCGGAAAGCGGAAAACTTACAACATACTTGGTAATTTCATCCATACAGTAAATACGCTCTCCCGCAGCTTCAATAGTTCTTTCCGCAAATACATCCTCATAAATCTCGACCTCAATTTCTGGATTTTCATAATCCACCATCATCAATCCGAAATTTATATCATAACTATAAAGCAGACTGTCGCCGTTATTGCACACGGCAAAATTGTCAAAGGAAAACCGTTCCAACCGCTGTCGAACCTGCATTGCATCCTTTTTTGGATCGTACTCCATAATACAATAACCTTCTGTCTCAAGGTAACCGAGCACTGCAAGAATATCGTCTTTCGCCGCTGCTATATTGATTGGATACTCAAATCCAAGATTATAAATTTCCTTTGTATTTATATCATAATAAACCAGTTTTTCTCCCCCGACAAAATTATAATCTCCTGCTTCATCCACGGTGTTGTACGCCCACTGCTGCTGCCCTAACACATAGACGCGCCCATTTATGTAAACTACTTTTTTCGCATTCTGAAAATAGGGAAACGCGCACAGCTCCTCCACCTCGCCGGTCTCTGCATTTAGTGCAAACAAACACAAATCTGGTTTCATTCCCTGTCCGGTAAAATAAACGATATGTTCATCTTCCCCCACATCGATTGTTGTAAGCTGAGTATAATCTGACAACAAATATTCCCCTGTCTGCTCTCCTTCTGCATCAAACCGATACATACAGTTGCCGGACACAAAGATATCATCGGACGGCGTATAACATAGCATATACGCCGTGCCATTATCCGCAGCGGCAAATGCATTAATATTATCCAGCTTGTATTTTATCAGCACTTCCTGCAACGGGGGATTTGGCTCAATCTGCATTTTTCCACAAGAAGCAAAAAAACATACAGCAAAAAACAATCCAAAGAGAACGATCCCCGACCTTTTTTTCATAACACTCCTCCGTTTTATAAATAAAATCCTTTTATTCTCCCAAATACATTCGAAGTCTCCGCTCGGTATCCTTTGTGTAATCCTCAATGGAAATTGTCCCCGAAAGCGCATTCCAAAAGTTTGATAAATAAACATCCGAATCAACCGCAAACGGAATTTCCCCATTTTGATAAACACGGTAGATCTGCTCAGCAAAGGAACCGGATTCCACGTTTTTATCTTTAAAATACCATAAGTCTTTCTGCGCGTTAAGATATGCAATCAAATCTGCAATATAAGATAACGTTTCTGTAAGTTTGGAAGAACTTGGATTCACTGCAAGAAATAAACACCCCAAACTATCTTTTTGCATCCCGTCCGCCTTTGGAAAGCTGTAGAAGGTATACCCTGCGTTCTCACACCACTGCATCTCACTTTCCTCGCTTCCCCAGCGGTCGCTCATGCCAAAATTTATCGTATGGCAAAGCAGTTCCTCCGTAATAACGGTAACTGTTTTCTGGGGCAAATCCTGATATATTTGTTTGAAATTTTCCATATATCCAAGAAACGAGCGATCTGTTACAGAACCGTTATGCCAGAGATACTGATTGATCAATGTGCTTGCCAATCTGGATATGGAAAAACTAAATAAATCCCTCTTTTCTTTCGATGCTTTATGAAGTGCCAAAGCAAGCTTTTCACAGGTAACGCCATCCGAAAATATAATGTTATCCTGCAAAAACTTTTCTTCTTGTACCAGCATTCCATCTACAAATACAAGAAACGGCAGCATCCAGATTGTTCCATCCTCTTTTGTCGCCGCTTCACGAACGTAAGGAAAACATCGATCCAGATATTCCTCTATTCCCGGTATATCATTCAGCGGATAAAAGGAATTGCTGTTTTTCATTACCTGGCTTCCAGAAGATTGGCTGCCTGCAATACACAAATCATAATCTTCATCCTGCGCCAAAGTTTTTAATACAATCTGATCCCAGCTCAGATCGATTCGATCCAGAGCATAGCCGCAGCCGTAAGGCGCATTGGAATAAGAAGAAGTAATAAGCCGTATTGTTCTGTTATCCCGCCGCACAGCCGAGAGAGGAAAACCGATTATATGCCCTGAAGCCATATTCTGACAGTATACTCTTCCGCCGGAATATGTTACCATCGTATCCCCCATCATCGCCCCTTCATAAACTTCCACCTCCAAATCCAGATTTCCAATATCAACCATCAAAAGCCCGAACTGATTGGATGCATAACTATACAGCAGGCTTTTCCCCTGATTGCAGACGGCAAACGCATCAAAAAGAAACCGTTCCAGCCGTTCTTTTACCTGAATTTCATCCTTTACCGGATCATACTCCATCAGACAATAGCCTTCCGACGGAAGATACCCAACCACAGCAAGGCGTCCTTCCTCACCAGGAGCCATATTAATTGGATAATCAAGACCGAATTGATATGCCTCTTTGGTTTCCAGGTCAAAATAGACAATTCTTTCCCCCGCGGAAAAATCATAATCTGGCGAACTGAGATCCCTTGATATATTCCATGTTGCCAAACCAAGCACATAGAGACGCCCTCCTGTATACACCATTCTTTTTATTTCGCGGAAATATGGAAAAGTGTATAATTTATTTATTTCTCCTGATTCCAGATCAACCTCAAAAAGACATACATCATTGCTGTTCCCCTGGCCGGTAAAATATATTTTTTTGTTATCCTGCCCTGCCGCCAACGTTTGAATCATGGAATAATTATCCAGAGAATGCTCTCCAAGATATTCTCCATCCACATTGTACCAGTACAGCCGGTAACCGGATCGTGTTATATCATTCTGTATTGTCAAATTTACAAAATATGCCGTTCCATCTTCCGCTGCTGAAAAAGCACAGACATTCTCTACCGGGTACTCTGTCAAAACCTGCTGCAGCGGAATGTTCGGCTCAATCTGCACTTTGCCGCAGGATGCAAAAAACAATACCGCAGCCATCCATCCACACAAAAATATTTTTTTGCTTCCTTGTTTTACCATGGAAACTTTCCTCTCTTTCTTACTCTGCCGCGGTATCACTGACTGGATACAGCCGAGCAACCCCGCTGTATTGTTCAAATTTTTTTTCATACAATGGGCGCACACGTTCTGAAACACTGTCAAGCAATTCCTGCATTCCCTCTCTTTTCAGGCGGTATAATACCGTATCTTCTATTTTTTTAAGAACATAGACGTTTTCGCCATCCGTATACAAGTCGCCGACCGAACTAAGTTCAACTCCTGCTGATGTTACAATCAAATTATTCTCCAGATTTCCCTGTTCCAGATCCATATAACCGCCATCTTTCAAATACAGCTTGCCATCACAAATAAGACCTCCTATATTCAAATCCGCCGCAATTATGCTTTCTTTTCCTGTCTCAATCTCCAGATAGTGAACGCCTTTTTTCCCCAGCCATATCATACAGCCATCCTTAACATAATATCCATTTGGCAGTTCTTCCGGCAGTCCGTTCAGGGCAGCTCGTTCGCCATCCAATGTGCGCAGTTCTATTCCAACTTGCATGGAAATTCTACTTGGATCTACCCCGTTTTTAATAAGTTCTTCTGCAAACTCAATTGGCTTGGAACGGTCGTAAGGTCCATAAAGCTTCGTCAAAAAATACTTCCCATATCTTGCCAAACTGTAATCATAAGAAAATGTTTCCTGTTGTTCCCGTTCCACCAGTTCCCCTGTATCAAAATTATAAAACCAATAATCTATTTTTATTGTACCGTTGGAATAAGATTCCCCTTCTTTTCTGCAATAAATTACATCCTGATATACCATAATCGAGTCAAACACACCATCGGATACTACTGCAATCGTTCCATCCACCGGATTGTAAGACAAAATATTGCCGTCTTTTGCGCCGTCCACCGCAATCTGATTTTGCGTATCCAGCAAAAAATACAGTTTCCCTTTTCGGCAGAATAACTGCCGTCCCAAAAGCCCTACCGCCAACTCGGATTCTCCATTGAAAACTGCATGAATCATCGAATCGCCGCCGTAATCCACATAATATAAAATCCCATACAAAGGGTCGCGGCAAATTGGAACTACGCTGCTCCAATCTCTCATATTCTCCGGCAGATTACAATAAATATCATCTTCCTCGCCAACCACTGGCAGTTCTCCAAACACCTTTCCCTTTCGTTCCAGCGCATTTTCACGCTGTTCTTCTGTAAATCCATTGTCATCTATTTTCTGACTGACGCCCCCTGTACTTTGGTTTGGGGAAGCATCTTCCTTTCCGCAGGCACTGAAAAAGCAGAACAAACACAAAAAGCAGACCACCATTTTCCAATAATTTCTTTTCACAATAAACCCTCCCACTATCATAATCCATATAAATTTACAATATTAATCCTTGTATTTTATCCGTTTACAGATTTTGATTCTAAACTATTTTAAAAAAGAAATATTATAAAAATTAATTTTATTATTTAAAAAACAAATATTTATCTTATAGATTATGGAAATAGGGAAGTTTCAAAGAAACTTCCCTGATAAAACATAAAACTTTATTAGTTCCTACTAATGCCAATATATTATTCCTTATGATCTGGGTCACTTGCCAGGGAATGAATATCATCACTGTAAAGCTTCGTCCACTGTTCATATACACAATTTTTGCATCCAACTACCTGATAAGTAGTCGTTATTGTTATAGTACAAATACTATATGCCTGGACACCATCTACATAAATATTACGATATACTTTATGCGTAGATGTAGAAGTCTGGGTTATATGCGGTCTTAACTCCAGACTATGACTCCCCGGACACCAGTCTGCTGCTTCTGTAATACCTACCGGATATCCAACGCACAAAACTGCTGCAATCAATAAAGCAACAAATCTTTTTACATTTTTCATTTTTTCCTCCATATTCTGCGCTGCTTTTTACATATAACAAGTTTAAGACAAGCTGTAAGCTTTGCAGCGCGCAAATACAAACTCCGCATTTGAATTCCGCAAGATCAAAAATTGAAATTTTCAATCTTTTCTCCTTTTTGTTCCAAACAAAATTTATAAATTTATCCTGCCGTAATTTTCAGTTTTCCAATTTATCATTATATGTATATTTTAAAGCCATCTATAGTACTTTTGCATAAACAATAAAAAGGTTTCCTTTATACTTTTATTGCTTCTTATCAAACAAATTTAATTTGAAGCCGTTTTTTTGATTCTTTTGTATATTTTATCCCCCTTTCTTAGTTATAATTTTATCATGTTTTTTTCTGGAAAAAAAGCCCTTTTCACTGAAAATTTTATCTTACTCTTTTGATCTTTCTGTCAGCGGATAAATGAAACCACCGTCGTTTAATAATTCCTCTTACATCTCTAAATTCTGTTTCACTGTTCTGCCACAGAAACTTTCTTTTTTTCTTACTCTGCCGCAGTATCACTGACTGGATACAGCCGAGCAACCCCGCTGTATTGTTCAAATTTTTTTTCATACAATGGGCGCACACGTTCTGAAACACTGTCAAGCAATTCCTGCATTCCCTCTCTTTTCAGGCGGTATAATATCATCATACCATCTGCACTTATATCTTCAAGAACATAGACGGTTTCGCCATCTGTATACAAACTGCCCAGCAAATTAAGTTCCACTCCTGCAGATGTTACAATCAAACTATCCTCCAGATTTCCCTGTTCCAAATCCATATAGCCGCCATCTTTCAAATACAGCTTGCCATCACAAATAAGACCTCCTATGTTCCCGAAATCCGCCGCAATTATGTTTTCTTTTCCTGTCTCAATCTCCAGATAGTGAACGCCTTTTGTATCTAGCCATATCATACAGCCATCCTTAACATAATATCCCTTTGGCAGTTCCTCCGGCAGTCCGTTCAGGGCAGCTTGTTCGCCATCCAATGTGCGCAGTTCTATTCCAACTTGCACAGACATTATACTGGGATCTACTCCGCTGTTTTTAATAAATTCTTCTATAGACTGAACTGGATTGGAACGGTCGTAAGGTCCATAAAGCTTTGTCAAAAAATACTTCCCATATCTTGCCACACTATAGACATAAGAAAATGTTTCCTGGTGTTCCTGCTCCACCAGTTCTTCTGTTTCAAAATCATAAAACCAATAATCTATATCCACTGTATTATTTAAAGAAGATTCCTCTTCTTTTCTGCAATAAATTACATCCTGATATACCATAATTGAATCAAACACACCATCGGATACTACTGCAATCGTTCCATCCACCGGATTGTAAGACAAAATATTGCCGTCTTTTGCGCCGTCCACCGCAATCTGATTTTGCGTATCCAGCAAAAAATACAGTTTCCCTTTTCGGCAGAATAACTGCCGTCCCAAAAGCCCTACCGCCAACTCGGATTCTCCATTGAAAACTGCATGAATCATCGAATCGCCGCCGTAATCCACATAATATAAAATCCCATACAAAGGGTCGCGGCAAATTGGAACTACGCTGCTCCAATCTCTCATATTCTCCGGCAGATTACAATAAATATCATCTTCCTCGCCAACCACTGGCAGTTCTCCAAACACCTTTCCCTTTCGTTCCAGCGCATTTTCACGCTGTTCTTCTGTAAATCCATTGTCATCTATTTTCTGACTGACGCCCCCTGTACTTTGGTTTGGGGAAGCATCTTCCTTTCCGCAGGCACTGAAAAAGCAGAACAAACACAAAAAGCAGAGTACCATTTTCCAATAATCTCTTTTCACAATAAACCCTCCCACAATAACACTTCTTTAAATTAATATAAATTTACAGATTGCTTTTCCTGAAAAATTTATCTTATTCTTTTGATAGTTCCGTCAACCGATAAACACAATCACAATCGTTTAGTGCTTCTTCCCATGCACTAAAATCAATTAAAGGAATTATTGAAATTGCTTCCTCTTTTGAAATTATATCTACTTGGTACAGTCGATTCGTAGAAGAGAAATCTTCATTAGATCTTTCTACAAAACTATAGACTTGTTTATTGTCTGTAAAGAACTCCCAAATCTGCCCAATTCCCTCCTCCGAAGGTACTACAGCAAATTCACAGCATTTCTTCTGTTCCCCATTTTCCATATAACCTGTAGTACTATATAACTTATCATCCACCAAAATAAATCCGCTTCCACCATATTGAAATTCTGTGATTTCTTCTTTTCTTGTAACGATATCCCAGTTATGTAAACCATCCTCTGAAAGCCAAATTAAATGATTCCCTTTTATATAATGGGAAATTGGCAGCTCTTTTATTCCCTCTAACACTCTTGAATTACTTCCATCAAAATTACATAAATGTGCTCCGATCGGCAGACGAATAAGTTCTGGATCAATTCCCTGTTTTTCTATAAGCTCCTCCCAGTCCTTCCTTGGATTTGAGCGATCATAAGGTCCATACAACCATCCCACAAAATCTTTGCCATACCTGGCAATTCCCACAGAATAAGACATTACTTCCTGCTCTTTTTGCGCAATTAGCTCTCTAGTATCAAAAAAATAATAGCAATAATCCATCCTTACTCCAAATCCAAAATCCTCTCCGATTTTTCTGCAATAAATTAAATCCTGATATACTGTCATAGAATCAAAAACATCATCTAAAACTACTTCAACGCTTCCATCTACTGGATTATAACAAAGAATATTGCCGCTCTTTGCACCTTTTACAGCTGTCTTTGTACTAGAACTTAACAAAAAATACAGTTTTCCATCCCTGCAGAACAATCTGCGTCCTGATAATTCTACAGCTGCCTCTGTCTTTCCATTCTGAACTGCATAAATAATATTTTCATCAACATAGTATAAAATATCGTACAGCGGATCACGGCAAAGCGGAATACTGCTGTTCCAGTTAAGTATATTTTCTGGTAAATTACAATAAATTGCATCCTCTTCCCCAACTACGGACAATTCTCCAAACACTTTCCCCTTTAATGGCAATGCGTTTTCCTTCTGCTTGTCTGTTAGTCCTTCCTCATCCATTTTCTGACTCATTCCACCGTTATTTACAGGCGGCGTTTCTTCCTTCCCGCAGGAAGCAAAAAATAATGATAAGCAAAACGCTCCTGAATAAAATAGTTTCGCAAACTTCTTCTTTTTCATAATTTTATACCTCTAAATTTTTCTTTGTATTTCTGAATTTTAGAAAGTCTCCCATAAACTCCCTACTATAAATAAGAAAAATGTTGTTGCGTTTCTCTTATCAATATTATTATATATACAAATATATCATAGAATTAGACAAATTTCAACATAATTATGCAAAATTTTCATAATATCAAACAAATAGAAAAAAGATAAGCAAACTATTCTAGTTCCAAACATAAAAATTTTATCTGAATTTTATTGTAAGTAAAGACAACTTTTTGTATAATAAACCTGAATTATTCATGAGCATGTAAAAATGCTTGATACTACAAAGCCT
>CAMUAR010000021.1 GCA_947086895.1 uncultured Lachnospiraceae bacterium
TTGCCGAATGTGGCGGGAAGCCCCCGCCTCTATAGGTGGGGGAGGATGTCACATTAGTGCTTGTAATATTTTTGAGAATAAGATATAATACAACAGTGCGGAAGTTTAGCTCAGCTGGGAGAGCATCTGCCTTACAAGCAGAGGGTCATAGGTTCGATCCCTATAACTTCCATTTATAGAGTATCTACATAAACAATTTGTTTGTAGAGGCTGCTATATCAGCTGGTATGGTGGAATAGGCAGACACAAGAGACTTAAAATCTCTCGGAGGCAACTCCGTGCCGGTTCAAGTCCGGCTACCAGCACTATTTTTTAGGTTGAATCCACATTTTCAGTTGAGTGTTGATGTGGATTCTTTTTCTTTGATCAATATCTCTATAATCGCATTGGCAGAAGAATTTTTCTTATTATTTTGATTAATGTTTTAATTATATCACATCCATCGTTTTGTTTCAATTCGCCCAGAGGATTTATTTCATCTCCTCCACACCCAACAGATTGTCCGTCAGTAGTGTGATTCTTTTAATTTCATATACCTCTTATAAAATTCATTTTGTCGATCTTGCTATATATTATAGCGCCCATATATGAAGTTTTCTATCATTTCTCTGCTTGCATCATTTCAAAAGAAAACGTTTGGTATCAAAACTTGACAGAATAAGGAGAAATAGCTACAATAAATTAAAGAAACATACCAATATTAATTTTATTTTGCTGTGCAAAGTAATTGAAATATAATTTTAAATATCAATATTACTAATAATTCTAGATTTTAAGAAAAGTTAGGAAATTCAAAGTTTACTTGCCTTATATAAGCTGGAAAATGGAGGAGTATATGGTTTGTAGCAAATGTAAAAGAAAAATAAAAGAGGGGGCAAATTTTTGTCCGTATTGTGGGACAAAATTGAAAGAAGAACAAGAGATATTAGAACAGTTAAATTTTAAACAGGAGAAGTTAGATATTGTTCAGATCAGTAAGGAGGCAGGCACAGAGCAAGATATAGAAAAATCGGATAATATAAAAATAAAGGCGGAAGAATACCATAATGCGCCAAGAGGAAACGAAGGTATAGATACTATACATACACATCAAAAGTTCCAAGGATTTCAGGAATCCTCATTAGACAAAGAAATACCAGAGAATGTAAAAGAGAACCAAGGTCATAATCCATCAAAAGAAAGTGAAGACTCAGATATCCTACATACAAACCAAAAATCCCAAGAATCGCAAGAGTTCTCATTAGACAAAGAAACAGCAGAAAATGTAAAAGAGAACCAAGACCATAACCTTCCAAGGAAAAAAGAAGTATTAAATACTGTATATGTAGGTCAAGAATCCCAAGAACTCCTGGTAAACAAAGAAATAGCAGAGAGTGTAGAAGAGAATCAAGACCATAACCTTCCAAGAGAAAAAGAAGTGTTAAACACTGTGTATGTAGGTCAAGAATCCCAAGAAAACCCGTTATACAAAAAAATAGCAGAGAATGCGAAAAAGAATAAAAGCTATACCCAAAAAAAAGAAAACGAAAACTTAGAAACGAAAAGTGACCTGGCGACAAAAAAGCAAGAATCTGCAAAAATGCCAGATTTTATTTTGGAGGATAATCAAAATCAGGGAAAGCAAAATTGGATTAAAACAAGAAACCACGCAAAAACAAAATCACATAATAGAATAAAACAGTTTTTAGATATTTTGGAAAAGCCAAAGAAAAAATACACGTTATTATCTGCTGGAATCGCTGCAGCAGCTCTGGTTGTTATTGTATTGCTTGTGATAATACTTTCAACTGGTGGAAGCGAAAAGTGGAAATTTTACGATAAGGACGCTATTTACAGTATTTTAAGTGAAGATAATTTAAAGGTGATTGATGTTTTTTATGGGAAGATCGTTCAGGAACCAGATATTTCTGAAGTTTATTTGCGGGATATTTCTTTGGATGCGGCAACACAGCTTATAGTCGATGGAAAACAAGATTTATATGTTATTACAAAGAAAGAGTGTTCGATTATAGCAAATGATGTTTCTTATGCTGCAATGTCTGTTTCCGGTGAGGGGATTGTTTATACAGTATGGGACGATAATGGATATAAGCTTTATTTATATAATATCAAAAAGAAAAAGTCGGAGCTGGTTGCAGAGGAATTGGAAAGTTATGAACATATTGTTATTTCTGCGGATGGAAAAGCCGTAGCGTATATAGGAAAAGATTCCAGATGTTGTTTATATAAAAATAGCAGGAACCAGACAGAAACAATAAAAGATGCTTGGCCAGTTGCACTTTCCGCGGAAGGAGAGTACTTATATTATGTAAAAAATTCAAATTTTTATGTGGCAAAGAGCATGAAAGATGTACAAAAACTGGGAGAAGAGCCTTCATCAATAATTTTTAATCGTGATATGACGCAATTACTTTACAGTTATAATTTTAAAACTTATTTTTGTAAAAATGGCGAGAAAACGAATATAGCAGTTTCTTCGAAAGGTTCAGCAAAACTTATAATGCCAGATAATGTACAGATAAATATTTATTATGGAGGAAATCAGCTGGTTTGCGGGACAGAAGAACTTTGTGAAATCGTATGTGATATTGACGGAGGTCTGTATTATATCAATCAACAAATGGAGGCTCAAAAAATTGTTGGCAGTTATGAAGAGTGTCAAGTATCAACAGACGGAATGTCCTTGATTTACAGCAGGGGAAACAAGCTGTACAAGGTAAAAAATATGAAAAAATCACTGGAAGCAGCACTTGTCGAAGAAATTTCGTATGTGGGTTCTTTTCTTGCAAATACAGGGCTGAACAAAATTTATTTTGAAAATGAAGACAAAGAATTAATGTATATGGAAAATGGCAAAAAGCCATGGAAGGTTTATGATGATTTTCTTTATGATAGGGAGATCATAGGGGATAATCTTTATTTTATAGGAGATTTTTCTCGCGGAACAGGTACATTATATTTGTCGGAGAGCGGCAAAAAGAAAAAACCGATTTCAGAAGTGAAAGATATCGATAGTATTGGAGGGAATATATACTATCAAACAGAAGATAATGAATTATATTTGTTGGATGGTGACAAGGCAATAAAAGTTTTGGATGAGTTTGAGTAATTTTAAATACAGGTGTTTTTATTATTATAAAGCAAAGTTCTTTTGTATTTTTATAATATATTTCTGGTAAAAATATTTTTGTTCTGGTAAGCTATTTGGTTTGGAAAAAAATATCAGATAGATTTTATAAGGATATCAGAGAAATTTTGCTGTGCTTTTGAATTGCGTGTTTGTGATATATAGAGGGAAAAAAGCCTTGACAAAAAGCATCTTAGGCATTATGATAAGAAAAATCACTTTTTTAACAAGTCAAAGACAGCGAAGAGGAGTAGTAAGAAAGACAGCCTTTCAGAGAGCGGCGCATGGGTGGAAAGCCGCAGGTGTTTGATTTCTGAACTCGCCTCAGAGTCCTGAAGCTGAAATAAAGAAAGGATAACTGTAGTATAATGGTATCCTGCAAGTAGGCTTCAGCGGTGTTCCTACGTTACGGGAATTGAGGGCATGCGAAATTTGCATGAACTAGGGTGGTACCGCGAGGAATAAGCCTCGTCTCTAGAAGTATAGAGACGAGGTTTTTTTATGCACAGACCTGTGCAGTGGAATTATGCCGCTGGCGCGAAAAGAAAATCAGAGTTCGGCATACACGGGTGTCCAAAGGAAAAAACGCCCGGTTATTATCAAAAACAGAAGGAGGATGGTGCTTCTCCCGCAACAAAGAGAAAATGGGGGGTTGTGCCTAATAAAGTCATGAAAATCAACTATACAGAGTTAGGAAAAAGAATAAAACAGGTTCGAGAGGAGAGAGAAATATCTCAGGAAAAATTGGCGGAAATAGCTGGTATATTGATTCAGAAAGTCAGCGAGATCGAGAACGGAAAGACGAAAATGAAACTTCAGGAATTTATGAATATAGCAGATGCGCTGGATACAACTATTGACGTGCTGCTTTTTGGAAAATAAAACTTGCGGTGTAAAAGTGCGTCGGATCAATTTTGCTGCGGGCAGCAGGAGAGTAAAGTTTGATTGCATAGATTTATAAAAAGAAAATATGTTGATGCGGTCGCACGAAGGATGTTTTTTGCTTGATTATATACATTTTTATTACATTTAAAGGTGCAGAAAAGACACACTTTTAAAATCTGTTTCAGCAGCGTGCAGAGGAAAACAATAGTGTATGTTTACGTACAAAAACATTTTGTTAAATGGATTTTATCTGGGAAAGGAAGGAAAGGAAAATGGCAGAATCAAATGAAATAAAAGAGAATTATTCGCCGAAGGAAATTGAAAAAAAATGGCAGGATATCTGGGAGAAAGAAGGAGCGTTTAAAGCGGGTGAGGACTATTCAAAGCCAAAATATTATGCGCTTGTAGAGTTTCCGTATCCGTCAGGGCAGGGATTGCATGTGGGGCATCCGCGCCCGTACACAGCGCTTGATATTATTTCGCGCAAGCGCAGAATGCAGGGATATAATGTTCTATTTCCAATGGGATGGGATGCGTTTGGGCTTCCGACGGAGAACTATGCAATCAAAAATCATATTCATCCGAAGATTGTTACAGAAAATAATGTAGCGCATTTTAAAGCGCAGTTAAGATCTCTTGGATATTCATTTGACTGGGAGCGCGAGATCAATACGACTGACCCGGAATATTATAAATGGACCCAGTGGATTTTCTTAAAATTGTTTAAAAAGGGACTTGCTTATAAAGCACAGATTCCGATTAACTGGTGTACTTCATGCAAGGTTGGTCTGGCAAATGAGGAAGTTGTCAATGGCAAATGCGACCGCTGTGGCGGAGAGGTAGTGCGAAAAGTAAAAAGCCAGTGGATGTTAAAAATTACAGAGTATGCAGATAAGCTGTTAGAGGGGCTTGAGCATGTCAATTATATCGAGAAGGTAAAAGTTTCACAGAAAAACTGGATTGGGCGTTCTGTCGGCGCGGAGGTAGATTTTCAGCTTGCAGGCAGGGAAGATACATTGCGAATTTTTACAACAAGACCAGATACATTGTTTGGGGCGACCTATATGGTAATTTCGCCAGAGCATCCGTTTATTGAAAAATATAAAGATGAAATTACAAACTACGGTGAAGTGAAAGAATACCGCGCGCAGGCTGCAAAGAAATCGGATTTTGAGCGCACGGAGCTGGCAAAGGAGAAAACTGGCGTGCTGATGGGAGGAATTTCGGCAATCAATCCTGTAAATGGAAAAGAAATTCCGATCTGGATCTCGGATTATGTGCTGATGACTTACGGTACTGGTGCAATTATGGCTGTGCCGGCACATGATGAAAGAGACTGGGAGTTTGCAAAAAAATTTAGTCTGCCGATTGTTGAGGTTGTCGCGGGCGGAAACGTGCAGGAGGCAGCATTTACAGATGTGGCGACAGGAAAACTTGTCAATTCTGATTTTCTTGATGGGCTTGAAGTAAAAGACGCGAAAGAAAAAATTATAAATTGGCTGGAAGAAAGAGGGATTGGAAAGCAGAAAGTAAATTATAAGCTGCGCGACTGGGTGTTTTCACGCCAGCGTTACTGGGGAGAACCGATTCCGGTTGTGCATTGCGAAAAATGCGGCTATGTGCCGCTGCCGGAGAGCGAACTGCCTTTGATGCTGCCGGAGGTTGACAGCTATATGCCGACAGATAACGGAGAGTCGCCGCTTGCTGCAATGACAGATTGGCTGAACACCACATGCCCTTGCTGCGGCGGACCTGCCAGAAGAGAATCTGATACAATGCCGCAGTGGGCGGGGTCCTCATGGTATTTCCTGCGCTATATCGACCCAAAAAATAACAGTGCATTTGCAAAAGAAGAAGCATTAAAATATTGGCTTCCGGTGGACTGGTACAACGGCGGTATGGAGCATACAACTCTGCATCTTTTATATTCTCGTTTTTGGCATAAATTCCTCTATGACGAAGGGCTTGTACCGACAAACGAACCATATCAAAAGCGTACTTCGCATGGTATGATTTTGGGGGAGAACGGCGAGAAGATGAGTAAGTCGCGCGGAAATGTTGTCAATCCAGATGATATTGTGGAGGAGTATGGCGCAGACACGCTTAGAACTTACGAAATGTTTATCGGTGCGTTTGATTTAAGCGCAGCTTGGTCGCAGGATGGCGTAAAGGGCTGCCGCCGCTTCCTTGATCGTGTATGGAAGCTGAAGGATATGCTGACGGACGGCGATGCATACACAAAAGAACTTGAAATTAAGATTCATCAGACAATCAAAAAGGTGGATAATGATTTTGAGGCGTTAAAGTTTAATACTGCGATTGCAGCAATGATGAGCCTGGTCAATGAATTTTACAAGGCAGGCAGTGTGACTGCAGCAGAATTCCGCACACTGTTGCTGATGCTCTCTCCGGTAGCGCCGCATCTGTGCGAGGAATTATGGGAGATATCTGGCGGCAAAAAAAGAATTTATCAGCAGGAATGGCCAAAGTATGACGAGGCAAAAACTGTGGAGGATGAGATAGAGATTGCTGTGCAGATCAATGGTAAAGTGAAGGCTACCGTCAAGGTTGCATTGGAGGACGAGCAGGAGACGGCGCGTGCAAAAGTAATGGCAGAACCAGCGGTTGTCGCATTGCTCACAGGAAAAAATATTGTAAAAGAAATTTATGTAAAAGGAAGAATTTACAATATTGTTGCAAAGTAAGATACACTTTTTGTTATATCCTTTTGTTTCTCTTGCCTTTTGATTGAGATTTTGATAAAATATCAGAGAAGAAAAAATCAAACCGCCCGCCGCCATAATTTATAGTAAGCAGAAGGCGGTGGGCAAAAGTATAAGTTTTAGAAAGAGCAGGTATGAACAATCGGTGGAAGATCGGAAATATTTCCTTTCATAACAAGGAGGATTATAAGGCTGGACAGAGAGATTTGGAACGAATTCGAGCGATCGTATCTGATGTAAATTTAAACAATCGCAGGGAAGCGCAAGAACTCTACCAGATTTTAAAGGCACAGCCTTTTTTATTTGAAACAGAACTTGGCATTGCATTCCGCAGTTATCTGCTTGATAAGTCGGAGGGAGAGTCTTTAAGCAGCGGGCTATTTTCAGAGGAGCTGTTAAAGAGCAGTAAGAAGGCAAATACAGCTGCGGTTAAGAAAACAGGACGATCCGCCGATATAAAAAAGAGAAAGCGGCGGATGGTTATACTGGGAATTGCGGCAAGTCTTGGCGTTATGCTGTTTTCTTTGTATAAAATATTTTCTTATGATATTTTAAGTTATATCAGTGAGAGAAAGATGGAAGAACTTTCGACAAGTATTCTTTCTCCAATTGAAGGGGAAGTGTCACAGGAGCATCGTATTGCGGATCTTGTTGCAAGCGGGCTTTATACAAAAGAGGAAGCGGCTGTAAAAGCGGGACAGGAAGTTGCGGAAGCAGAAAATGTAACAGAAGAATCGGGTGTTTTATACAAATACAGCGTGCTTTTTAAGAGAAATTCTGAATTGGCGGGATGGATTCAAATTGCTGATACAATTGTAAATTATCCGGTTATGCTGACGCCGGACGATGAAGAGTACTATTTAAAGCGGGGATTTGACAAAAAGTCTGACATCAACGGTATCCCGTTTATGGACGTGCGGTGCAGCGTCGCCGAGCCTACGACAAATTTCTTGATCTATGGGCATAATATGAAAAACGGCTCGATGTTTTCAACTCTGCTGAAATATGAGCAGGAGGAATTTTACAAAGAGCATCCAATTATCCGATTTGACACAATTTATGAGACCGGTCAATATGAGATTGTCGGTGTGTTCCGAACGCAAGTCGCTTTTCAAGGAGAGCAGGCATACCGCTATTATGAATTTATTCAGGCGGACAGTAAAAAAGAGTATGATGAATATATTGCGTTTGTCAAGGAGCAGTCTTTTTATGAAACAGGCGTCACAGCAGAGTATGGAACACAGCTTATTACATTGTCTACCTGTGACCGTTCCATTGAGGAAGGGCGGTTGGTCGTTGTTGGACGAAAGTGCGAAAAAAACGATTAAGATAGGAAAATCATACTTTATATATCAGACAATTTTAGATTAAAATGTAAAGAAAGATTTAAAATTAGAAAGCTTTACATAAAAATAAGAATTTCCATGGAAGGTAGCGGAAGGAGTCTATAACAGGCGAAAGGATCTTATTTATGAAAAAAAAGAAAAATATAAAAGTGGCAGCAGTAACAATATTTTTTGTTTTTGCTCTGGTTGTTGTCAGTGTGCTGCCTTCTTTTGTTGCTGCGGCAACAAAACTTACGGTTTCTGAAAAGGAATATAATGTCTCGGTAACAATGCTTCCAGATGGGGTGTCAAAGGGATATGCGAAATTGCATGATGCCTCGCTTGACGCAAAAAATTATGAGCTTGCGTTGTTTGATGGCGCGGAGGCTCTCGCTGCGATGGAAGCCGCGCTGAAGTCAGCGGGAGAAGAACTTTCGGATTTAGAATTGCTTGCGATGGAGGTAATTCTCTACGAGAGTGATGAAGAGGGGGATTTTTACCCGGTGGATGAGCGCAAAGGAGCAACGGTGGTTTGTTCAGTTCCAAGCGGAATGCGGGCAAACGCTGATAAGGTTCAGATGGTTGCAGCGGATGCTAAGGGTAAGCTGCAGCGCATTGATACACAGCTGGTCGAGGTGAACGGCGAGGAATCTGTAAAGTTTGATGTCGGTGCGTTTGATGTTTATGCGTTTGTCTATAAAAAGACAGGTTCTTTGACGGGCGGCACGGTTCCGACTCCGACAAAAGCAGCTGTGCCGACCAAGAAACCGGAAAATACGCCGACACCAACGGTTTCCCCAACAAAAAAACCAGACAATACACCGACTGCACAGCCAGCGAAACCAACCAAATCTCCAGAAAAAAAGCCGACAAGTACCCCTACTCCAGCTCCAACGAAAGCTCTTGCGGGGACGGGCGGGCAATCTGGACAGACCTCAGCAAGTGTCACCAAGCAGCCGGACAGAGACCGGACGCCGCAGACAGGAGATGATTTTGACCGGGCGGGTTATATTGCTTTGTTTGTTGCTGGTGCAACGGTATTTGCAGGTATTTTAATCCAAATCGGACGCAAAAAATAAGTAAAAAAATATGCCCTTCCAAATAATTTGGAGGGGCATAACGGTTTACTTTAGCAACATTTTTTTTACGGCGTGAAACCGGTTTAAATCCTGCGCTGACATTTGGGATTCCAGGATTTCGGAAATCAATGAGGATTCCTGCGCTGTAAATTTTAACCTTAAGGCGTTCATCTTTGTGATTGTTTTCATGTATAAGGCAGGCATTTTGCTTTCAGGAGTCTTTTCTGATTCCTCCATAAGTTCGGTTAAAAATTTCTTTTTTACCGGGTCCAAATCTTTTAATTCAGGTCGGTTTAGCCAATCGCGGTTCATAGTTATAATTCCCTCCATTTTCCGGTTAATTTTTTAAATTCCAATTTAACTCTTGCTTATACGGGCAAGAGAGAATCGTGATTATACTGCATCTTAAATGTATGCAGAAAAAAGGCAGGTTATGCCACCTTGCTGCAAGAACAGTTTTGCCAAGCAGCAAGATGGAATAATTTATACTTCAAGATCGGAAGAGTCTGTTTCCGTAGGAAATTGCTGCATCGCGGATTGCATGTTCTGAAACATTTCCTGTTGATCGGGTGAAAGCATAGAAAATAGTGCGTCTGGATTTTGATTCATCGATGGCATAATTTCCTGAAAACTTTGATAAAGTTTTAACATATGGATCATATTTTGCATTTGGTCAATTCGCGCGCGTTCCTGTTCACTTAAAAATGGAGAAAGTCGAGAGAAGATATCGCTCCATTGTTCTTCCGCGCTTTTTGTTGTTCCGATTGTACTGTTTAATTCAAGATTATTTTTGGAATTCATACATTCCATACATTCGTATAGCTTTGCAAATATAAAAAGCGGCTGGCGCAAATTTGGAGGCAGATATGGTGATATAATACTAATCAGCAGGGAAAAACGGCAAAAAGGAAACGGGTTGTTTGTATGGTTGTCCAGTGTATTTTGTGATAAATTCATTGCCAATCCTCCCTGAAAAAATAATAGCAGTAATACAATAATGAAAAGCAGCAGGCTTGTTCCAAGAATGGAGCTGAGCCTGCTATATCTTATGCGCGTGGCAGATAAAAAATGCCAGTCTAATTATTATTCAGGATAATTTAATTGCATCTCTGTGATTTGTGAAAGCACTTGGTCTAAATAACGTTTGGCAATAAACTTTGCCATTGGCAAATTGATATCAAGATAATTGCCGCAGCCTTCTGGACAAGCGCCAGGAACCTCTCCTTCAAAAGAAGAAATAAATTCAAACATCTCCTTGACTAACGGCACAATATCCTGCGACGAATAATCGCCCGCCAGCAACAGATAAAAACCTGTGCGGCATCCCATCGGTCCAAAGTAGATTGTCTTTTTGCCAAAAGCCGGATGATTGCGCAAAAAGGTAGCGCCAAGATGTTCTATCGCATGAATCTCTGCGGTATTCATAACAGGCTCGAAATTTGGGCGCGTTATGCGAATATCAAAAGTTGTAACTGTTTCTGTGTTGACCATATCTTTACGGGATACATAGAGTCCTGGAAGCAGGCGTAAGTGGTCTATTGTAAAGCTTGCGATTTGTTTCATAAAAATCTCCATTTCTGCATTGTTTTTTGTATGTACACAATTTTATGTCAAGCAGCAGACACAAACTGCGGTGTGGAAAATGAATTTTTCACACTTTGAATCATTTATATAATCTTGTTTTATTATAAAAAAAAGTCTCTTAAAAGGCAAGTACGAATTCAAAAATTAAATAATAGAAATTGGATTTTTGGGCAGGTTATGGTATAATATCCGCGAAAAGCAAAACGAATAAGTCGATTGTTTAAACTGGCGGAAACTGCTTTTTGTTTCTGGCAGTTTAAACAATTGACTTGTGAGCGCGCAACGCGACCGAAAAACCGCAGCGCAGCAAGGTTTTGAGGTTTTGCTTTGAGTCTTTTGAAAAACTGCGCCGATTTGCGTCCGACGAAGGCGGACAAATACTTTGGCGAATCGTGCGCATTAGGGCATTTTGTTTTAACGCAGTTTAGAATGGAGCAGACGATGATAAAAAATATAATTTTTGATATTGGCAATGTTCTTGCACATTTTCGCTGGAAACAATATATCAGCGAAAAATTTCCAGAGACTTTACAGGAGAGGATTGCAAAGGCAACGGTGCGCGGTCCTTATTGGGATGAAGTGGATCGCGGCGCGCTTCCAATCGACGAAGTTGTAAAACTTTGCGCAAGTCTTGAGCCAGAGCTTGCGAAAGAAATCGAAGAATTTTTCCGGGAGCGCACAGCGCTTGTGGAGGAATATAATTATTCGGCAAAACTGATAAGGCAATTAAAAAAACAGGGGTATCATATATATTTACTTTCGAATTATGCGGGGGATTTGTACGAGTATGCAAGAACTCATTTTGAATTTATTCCGCTTGCAGATGGAGAAATGATTTCCTATCAGATAAAGAAAATTAAGCCTGAGCCAGAAATTTATACAGCTTTGCTTGAAAAATATAAGCTAAAGCCGGAGGAATGCGTTTTTTTGGATGATTTGGAGCGCAATCTTGAGGGAGCAAAAAAATTTGGGATTCACACCATTTTATTTACAGATTATAATACGGCAATGAAAGAATTAAAAACATTTGGCTGTGAGGTTATTATGGAAGAAAATAAACAAAAATATAGTGCGTTATTGTTCGATTTGGACGGTACATTGTGGGATACAACGGATGCAGCGGCGCAGATTTGGAGCGATGTTGCGGCAAATTATCCGGGAATTACCGAGAAAGTTACAGGGGAGAAATTAAGAAAGCTGTACGGGCTTCCATTGGAAGATATTGCACAACAGCTGTTTTCCTCATCGCCAAAAGAGCTTGCAATAAATGTGATGGAGGAATGTGTCAAAGTTCAATGTCCGATTTTGGCAAAAGGCGGTGGAAAACTGATTGGAGATGTCAGAACAGCACTTTTAAAATTAAGAAAATCTTATAAAATTTTTATCGTCAGCAACTGCCGAAGCGGATATATTGAAGCATTTTTGGAGTCACATAAGCTCGGTGATTTGGTGGATGATTTTACTTGCCCAGGAGATACCGGAAAATTAAAAGCGGAAAATATTCGGCTGATTTGTGAGAGAAACAATGTGCCGCTGTCCAAGGCGGTCTATATTGGAGATACCTATGCGGACGAACAGGCAGTAAGAGAAGCAGGGATACCGTTTGTGTTTGCGGAGTATGGTTTTGGACAGGCAGAACATTGCGATTATCGGATTTTTGATATTTTGGAGCTTTGTGAAGTGCTTGAACAAGATTATAATGGATTTTGATTGGCATTTTTATAGTGCAGGATAAAATCATTTGTTTTTGATAAATCTATGTAAATTTATATAAGTTTTTTAAAAGCCTGTTTTGTCAAAGGGGGAATTGTGGTGAAAATCGTTTTTATGGAGGCAGACACACTTGGAAGAGATGTTGATTTATCAGCATTTCATACACTTGGCGAGGTTGTGGCTTATGGAAAGTCGGAACCAGAACAAAATGCACAGCGTATAAAAGACGCGGATGTTGTAATTGCCAATAAAATTATGATAAACGAGGCGTTATTAAAAGATTGTGAAAATGTAAAACTTGTTTGTCTGACAGCGACAGGAACAAACAATGTCGATTTTGATTATGTGAATAAAAGAGGAATCAGCGTGGCAAATGTAAAAGGTTATTCCACCGATTCTGTCGCGCAGCATACGTTTGCACTGTTGTTTTACCTGTATGAAAAATTAGCCTTTTATGATAAGTATGTAAAGTCTGGAGAGTATGTAAAATGTGATATTTTCAGCAAATTTGACGTGCATTTTCACGAACTTTCCGGGAAGTGCTGGGGAATTGTCGGTCTTGGGGAAATCGGTCGGAAAGTTGCTGTGCTGGCGGAGGCGTTTGGCTGTAAAGTGGTTTATTACTCCACGACAGGCAGTCATAATGATACAGATTTTCAGCGGGTAGATAAGGAATGTTTATTTCGGGAATCCGATATTATTTCCATTCATGCTCCGCTAAATGAGACCACAAGAGATTTTGTAGGAGAACAGGAATTTGATCTGATGAAAAAAGATGCGGTGTTATTGAATTTGGGGCGCGGACCGATTGTGAATCAGGAAGCGCTTGCCAATGCGCTTAAACAGGATAAAATTGGGGGTGCTGGTCTTGATGTGCTTACGGTCGAGCCGATGGAAGAGGGGAATCCGCTGTTGGAAATACAAGATTCCACCAAACTGATTATCACACCGCATACGGCATGGGCGACTGTGGAAGCAAGACAGCGCTGTGCGGACGAGGTATGTAAAAATATCAAGGCGTTTCTTGCGGGAGAGAACAGAAACTTATGCAGGGCATAATATTTATTTTGCATATTATTGATTATATTATAAAACTTTGAAAAATTTGTAAACTGCTGTTAAATAAAGACAAGGTAAAATAAGAGGGAAAATGACAATTAGAGAATATTTAAAACATCATCGATTGGTTACAGATGGAGCAATGGGGACTTATTATGCAGAACACAAACAGGGCAGTGATCTTGTTTCCGAGTGGGCAAATCTTAAGGAACCAGAACTTATCGCACAGATTCATCGGGAATATCTTGAGGCAGGTGCAGTACTGTTAAGAACAAATACATTTGCGGCAGGGCGGTGTACGCTTGGAATATCCGCCGAAAAACAGCAGGAACTTGTTCGGGCAGCGTGTCGGATTGCGCGGCAGGAAATGGAACGGTTTGAAAAAAGGACAGGAAAAAAATGCTTTCTTGCAGGAGACATTGGACCGCTGCGCGATATTTCAGATACAGGGGAAGAAGAAAATATAGAAGAAGAATATAAAGACCTGATTTGTCTGTTTTTGTCTGAGGGTGTAGATGCGATTTTATTTGAAACATTCTCCGATATAGATGGAATTTTGCAGAGTGCGGAGTATGCCAAAAAGAAGGCGCCGGGGATATTTTGTATCGCTGAATTTTCTGTAAATAAAAATGGTTATTCGCCAAGCGGAATTCGCGCGGCAAGACTGTTAAAACAAGCGGAAGAAATAGAAGCGCTCGACGCGATAGGATTAAATTGCGGTGTTGGCTCAGGTCATATGCTTGCACTGCTTCATGCAATTCATCCGCCAAAAGAAAAATATTTTTGCATATCGCCGAATGCAGGTTATCCAGAACAGCTGCAAAACCGGATGGTATTTATGAAAAATGCAAAATATTTTGGAGAAAATATAAGGAAAATCGCGTCTTATCGTGTAGCGATCCTCGGTGCATGCTGCGGTTCCACACCAGAATATATTAAAGAACTTGCAGAGATTGCAGAAACGCTGCCTCCTGTGGAATTTCGTGTGCCGGAAAAAAAGAAGAAAACAGAAAGTCCTGATGAAAAAAAGATAAGCAGTAACAGTGACAACAAATTGGAAATTTCAAACAGCGCAGTTTCTGGCAGGCTGATGGAACTGTTTGAGCGCAAAAAGAAAGTTATCGCAGTTGAGCTTGATCCACCGTATCATGCAGATGATACAAAGATTGTTCAGGCGGCAATCCGCTTAAAGGAACTTGGAGCAGATGTACTTACAATCGCGGACTCCCCGCAGGGGCGCAGCCGGATGGATTCTGTTCTGACGGCAGTAAAATTGCAGAATATTACGGGGCTGCCTGTAATGCCGCATATTTGCTGTCGGGACAAGAACAGGATAGCGATGCGGTCTATGCTGCTTGGCGCTTATGCAAATGACATTCGCAATATTCTTCTGGTGACAGGAGATCCTGTACCAAGCGAGCTTCGAAGCAGTGCAACCGGGGTCTTTGATTATAATTCTACAAAGCTGATGGGGATGGTAAGGGAGATGAATATGGAACATTTCTCGGACGACCCCATTTTTTACGGCGGTGCAATCAATCAGGGAAGACTGCAATTTGATAAGGAACTGGATCGCACGAAAAAGAAAATTGAGGCGGGAGCATCATGGTTTTTGACACAGCCGGTATATTGTGAAGAGGAGGTCAAACGGCTTCGCACGCTGAAGGCGGAAACAGGGACAAGATTGTTTGCCGGAATTATGCCGCTGGTAAGTTACCGGAACGCAAATTTTGTAAAAAATGAGATGGTGGGCATCTATGTTCCTGATAAAGTACTGTCAGAGTACCGCCCGGATATGTCCAGGGAAGAAGGAGAGGAAACAGGAGTGCGAATTGTGCAGCGTATAATGGAAGTTATGGATTTTGCGGACGGTTTTTATTTTATGCTGCCGTTTAACCGCGTTAGTTTGATGGAAAAACTTCTTGCAAGTTTAGAAATCTATCAATAAAAAAAGTAATTACACGATTCGCTAAAGTATTTGTCCTTATTTTGGTCGAGCGCGAAGCGGTAAAAAGGCAAAAACTTTACAGACAGCGATTTTCTGCGATATTATGGAAAGGATAACAAAAATCTTGACAGCAGCAAAATTCAGGTATGTTTTTTGGAAATGATCTGGAAATTTGAAATCGAAATGGCTCAAAAGTTTACAAGAAAGAACAATAATAAGATCAATCCAGAAAACAAAACCAACAGTTTTTTGACATCTCCCTTTTTATTAAGTTATACTATATTTATCAAAGTCAAGAAAGACAATAATAAAACACAAGACGGAAATGTAGAAAAAGTGGAGATGGAGAGGAATAAGAAAAGATTGAACATTTTAATCTTCAATCTCAAAATTTGGGATGCTGCACGTCCAAAAATTCCTGCAGATTAAAATGCCGTTTGCGCGGCGGAATGAGAGGAAATATGAAGGAATCGTACATAGTTGAGAATGAAACTTGCGCTGAAAAGTTATTTGCCTTTGCTGATATTTTGTATGTGCTGCGAAGAGGAAAAGGTATGACGCAGGAACAGCTGGCAGAAAATCTGTTTGTCAGTGCGGCGGCGGTTTCAAAATGGGAAAGAGGAATCTCTTTGCCGGAGGTCGGAATGCTTTGCGCAACAGCGGATTTTTTTGATGTGTCCGTCGATGAGCTGCTTGGACGAAAAACAGGAACAAACGGAAGGCTTGTTGGTCTAAATATCGCGATGGATTTGCTGATGTGTGCAAGAACAGCAAGAGAACAAGGGCTTTTGGCTTTGGAGAATATTATTCCAAAGTTTATAAGCGGCAATGAGTTTTTATGTTTTTTGGTGAAATTGATCCCAGAGCTGTGTCAGATTGGGCAGATTGCCGCGGAGGGGCAATGGATCGAACGGATTCATAATCTGTTGTATAATTATGTTGAAACTTTGCCGGAATCCGAAAGAAAAAATGGAAAGATGATCGCGGAAACATTGATTTATATTCTTTCAGGAGAGCGGGAGGAAATTGTGCGTGAAGTGATTGCTTCCCATCTTGGAATGGAATTCCGCGACAAACTTTCTGTTTTTGCGCAGTATAAGGAACAGAGAAAAGAAGATATTCTAGCAACGTATAAAGATAGAGTTATCTTTTCTTCGGATACCAATTTGCTTGAAGTGCTTGCGGATGCAACCGCATTGCAGATACAGATGCTTTTGAGAAAACTGGATGTTATTACTCTGGTATCTGCGCTTGCCGGAACTTCCGGCGCAGTCGCTGAAAAATTTTTAGAAAATTTATCCGACAAGCTTCTTATTTTTGTAGATGAGGATATCAGGCATTTTTCGGGCAGTGCAGAAGAGATTGTAAAAGCGCAGCAAAGGGTGTTGGAGCTGGCAGCAGGACTTGGAATTTTGGCAAAGGAAGAATAATTACAAACCGTTTGAACAATTTGTAAGCGGATGCAACTATAAAGTAAAATGTTTCCACTGGAAAAGCAGATGATCAAGAAAAATTGTAATGAAAAGAAACCTGTGAAAAATGTCGAGCGGTTGATCTGGAAAATCGCACATTATGTCTGGGGTCATTATTTGAGACAGAAAACTTATTTGGATAAGTTTGTACTTACAGAAGCACCAAGAGCAGAAGACACATCGGATTTGTGCGGGAATTTTCAGATGCACAGGAACGGCAGATAGCAGCGACAGGGCAGCGATTATTGGATCGCTGCCTTTTTTAATGTTGCGGTGATTACTTCCATCAGAAGAGACTGCGTGTATTTTTTGTCGTCGTCAAGACGGACAAGTTCCGGCTCAATTCCACCGACAAGCTGAGTTGCCAGCGCATCCAGGGAAGGCTGGATCAAAGGGTACATAGTAGCGACGGATTCCTCAAGATTGACCAGACGCACGGAATTAATATGGCTGGTATCTAAAACAAGCTCAAGGTTTAGGACAGAATCCCCAAGTGCGACAGCGGAAGTGTAAACACCGGCGCGATATGTAGCTTCCGGCTGGTAAGAGACATTTTGCGGAGAAGCCGGAGTTTTAGGGTTGTTTGGGGAATCCGAGCCGCGCAGAGTGAAAAAGAGGAGGGCAAGGATTGCGGCGCACAGTGCGAGCAGACCGATCAACAGTCGGTTTTTGCGTAATACTAAAATTTTTGTCTGCAAAACAAAAAACCTCTCAATCTGCCGTGGGATACGGCGTTTTTTTCTTCCAACATCTTTGCTTCAATATATGAGAAAGGAAAGGAAATTATACCGCGCTTATATTTTTGGGGTAGTTTGCCGATATATTAAAAAATGTGGTATATCAACATGCGTCTTGTGATCTGGTCAAGGATCGGCAATTGTTGTATCTGTACAAAAAGATTTATAAAGCAGCGGTTGCGCCGGTAACACAAAGATAGAGGGGAGGGAATTTATGTTGGAAAGTGCAGGTAAAACATCATTATTTTCCAATGCGACGATAACGACAAAAGAAAAGGAAAAAAATTCTTCAAGCACTGGGATAAAAAGCGTTCAAGGCAGCAAAAAGGCAAAAAAATATAAAAAGTTAAATTATAATCCAAGGGAAATTTCCGGTCAGCTGGTGCGCGCAAGCAAGGTGAGAGGGGCGTCGGAAGTGTTGTGCCGCGCAAAAGCCAGGGTTGGGATTTTAAAGCGCTGTATTGGCACGGGACAATATGATCTCAACGAGGTTAGAGCAGCGATTGTCCATGCGAGCAGAATGGTTGATTGCGCAAGTATGAAAGTGCGCCATCTAAAAGAGGAAGAATCAGAACAGCGCCGTAAAAGTAAGTCGTCTGGAAATAGCGTGAGAAAATTAAAAACAGAAGCAAAGCGTCAGGCGCAGACAAAAATGAATATCAAAAAAGTTCGTCTGGAACAAAAAAAGGCAGCATACAAACGTAAGGTAGAAATGGAACAGCTTCAGTTGGAGCAGAAGCGCCGCAATCATAGAAATCAGGAATACGGAAAGATTTTTGAGGCGGAAATGCTCTATATAAAGCGGCAGGGCAGAGAACAGCACGAGTCTAGGGATACCGGAGGCGTGTTGCTGGAATTGAGCTACACGGCGTCGCAGCTTAGTGAACTGGAACGGAATGCGCGCTCCCTCAAACATCAGGAACAACAGGCAGAGCAGGAAATTGCAATGGCAGAACAGACCGTGCAGACGCAAACTTCAAGTGGGGCAGTATCCGGTGGAGGAGCTGTTGGAGCGGATCCTGTACCAGATGCAGCGGTTTCCGGCGGCGGTGCAGCTTTGGCAGTTCCAGCGGCAGCCGTGGATGTTGTAGTGTAAACGAAGTGTTGCTGTTTTTCTGGTCTTACAAGCCAAAGATAGAAAAAAGAAACATTCAATAACCAGATTACAGACCAGAGCTATAAAAAAGAAAGAGACAGTTACAAAATACCGTTAAAATTTCCCATGTATTTGCAACTGCCTCTTTTTTTTAAAAGATTTTTGGTGAAAAATTATTCTACCGCTTCTGCTGCGCTTTCTTTTAAATCTTCGGTTATATCATCAGCGTCGGCTTCCGCGTCGTCAAAATCTAAGTCGTCATCCAAATCGTCATCAACATCGTCAAATTCTTCCATATAATCAGGAGTAACATAGCGGTAAACAGCGTAAGCGATCGCTGCGACAGCGGCAACAGCGCCGATAACGGCGAGGAAGAACATAAGGGAATGCTTTTTTTCTTCCAGCGGATCTTCCTTTTTTTTGATCAGCTCGCTTAATTTTGTCTCTGCAAGCATTTCGCCAATTTTGGAGTTTGACAAAAGATTTTCCAGTTTGTTGGAATTATTACACATAAAATACACATCCTTTCTCTTTGCCCTTGTGTGATTCATATAGGCAGTATACCACATTATGGCTGGATTTACTATAAAAAAATTGGAATTATTTTAGTTTTTTCAGTTTTGCAAATCCAGCAAGCATCTTTTTTACTCCAGCAGCGGCAAAATCAACGGTAACTTCATAGTCGCGGCCGCCTTTGACAATATCTGTCACAAGACCAGTGCCGAATTTGGAATGCTGCACAGTATCGCCGATACCGTACTCTAACGGTACAAGTTTTGCATTGTCAAACTGTCTGGCAGGGCGCGGGCTGCCGGAGGAGACACGAGACGAAACCGCTTGCGAATATCGGTTATTTTGCGGACTGTTCGAAAAAGTAGTATCTTTTTGCTGATTTGTGCTTCCGGGACATACTGGTTTTGCATCTCGAATCGGGCTTTTTTTGTAGGAAGAAGAAGGAGCAAGGGTGGATCTCTTTCCATTCCAGCGAATATTTAACAGATGGCGCGGGACTTCCTCAAGAAAGCGGGATGGCCGGTTGTACTGCGCTTCACCGCGCATCATGCGCATTCGCGCGGCGGACAGATGAAGTTCTTTCATCGCGCGCGTAATACCAACGTAGCACAGACGGCGTTCCTCCTCAATTTCCGGCTTTGGGTTTGGCGCGTTAAGAGACATGTAACTCGGAAAAATGCCTTCTTCCAGACCGCACAAATAAACGCATGGAAATTCCAGACCTTTCGCGGAATGAAGCGTCATCAGTACGACATGATTGCCGTTTTCATCAAGATTATCCACGTCCGCAACAAGAGAAACCTCCTCAAGAAATCCATTTAATGTTGGTTCTCCTTCCGCGCTCTCTACATAGGATGCAATTTTGCTGATCAGTTCACCTACATTGGCGATACGATCCTGCGCAGTAAGCTCGTCCTCGTTTTCTTTTATATCTTCAAGGTAACCTGATTTTTTAAGAAGCTCGTCCACAAGTTCTACAAGGGAGCAGCCAGCAGTGTTAAGTTTTGATTTTAATTCATCCATCAGTTCCACAAAGGAGAGAACCTTTGCCGCCGACCGTGCAAGCCCAGGAATATTTTCGACATCTTGCAGGGCAGAATAAAAGCTGATATTGTTATCTCTTGAATACTGCTCAATACGGTCGAGCGAAGTCAATCCGATTCCGCGCTTCGGCACGTTGATAATACGCTTGATTGCAAGTGCATCCGCCCCGTTATCGATTGTTTTTAAGTAGGCGAGAACATCTTTAATCTCGCGGCGCTGGTAAAAGCTGATATTGCCGATAATTTTATAAGGAATACCTGAAAAAATCAATTTTTCCTCCAGAATACGAGACTGCGCGTTCGTGCGGTATAAAATCGCAAAATCCCGGTAATCCGGCGTGTCGGATTTGGATGCTGTATGCGCTGCGATATCCGATACAATATCGCCGGCTTCCTCATAATCAGAGTCGTACAAACAGAAGGTAACCGGAGCGCCGGAATCGTTCTCGGTCCACAGTTTTTTGGCTTTTCTTCCGACATTGTGAGAGATTACCCCGTTGGCGGCATCAAGGATGCTCTGCGTTGAGCGATAATTCTGCTCCAGTTTAATTACGGCAGTCTCTGGATATGACTTTTCAAAATCAAGAATATTCCTGATATTTGCACCGCGGAATTTATAGATGGACTGATCGTCATCACCGACCACGCAAAGGTTATGTTCTGTTTCACCAAACTCGTTCTCGGAGGAAGCAAGCAGGTGAATCAGCCGGAATTGCGCGGTGTTGGTATCCTGGTATTCGTCCACCATAATATATCGAAAACGTTTTTGATAGTAGGAAAGCGTTTCTGGATATTGTTCAAACAGCTCGACCGTTTTAAAAATAATATCATCAAAATCAAGAGCGTTGTTTGCTTTTAGACGGCGCTGATATTCTATGTACACGCGCGCAAATTTTTCCTTCATAAAATCTCCCACAGCAGTGCGCGCATACTGATCCGCAGGAATAAGTTCATCTTTTGCGGAAGAAATTACATCCATCAAAGTACGTTCTTTAATATTTTTTGTATCGATATCAAGAAATCTGCATACCTCGTGAATTAAAGTTTTCTGATCGTCCGAGTCGTAGATTGTAAAGTTGCGGCTATAACCAAGCATTTCAATATAGCGGTGCAGAATACGGACGCAGGTTGAATGGAAGGTGGATACCCAGATATTGCGTGCGCCGTAGCCAACCAGTTTGTCCACGCGCTCCCGCATCTCGCGTGCCGCTTTATTTGTAAATGTGAGAGCGAGAATCTGAAATGGACTTACCTGCCGTTCTTCAATTAAATAGGCGATGCGATGTGTCAGCACGCGCGTTTTGCCAGAGCCGGCGCCGGCTAAAATTAACAGAGGACCGCGGTCGTGCAGCACGGCGCGCCGCTGTTCGGGATTTAAGGTATCAGTAATATTCATTGTATTTTTCCTCACATTCTTCCGCAAATCAGCGGTATTATACATGTATTATTCTTGAATTTGGGAGTTTAAAAAATTTAATTTTCCATTTTGGGGGTACGCCTGAATTTATGCTTTCTGTGAAAAACCTGATGTTACGATTATATCAAAAGCTGTCGGAAACTGCAAGCTGCATTTGCAATTATAAAAGAGTAAAAAGTTTATTTTCTATAGGTCAAAACTATGATATATAAGAAAATTTGCTTGCTATTTTTGGGTTTTGCGTGCATAATGGATGAACGATGGCAAAGTCACAAATAAAACGAGATCGGGCATAGAAAGCAGGGGGATAAAATGTTTTCGAACAAAGATTTAAAAAGATTGATTATACCGCTGATGATCGAGCAGCTGCTCGTCGTTATGGTCGGTATGGTAGACACAATTATGATTAGCCCTTATGGGGAGGCAGCAGTGTCGGGGATTTCTTTGGTTGATGCGATCAATGTTCTGCTGACAGGAATGTTTTCCGCGCTTGCAACCGGAGGAGCTGTTGTGGCGGCGCAGTATATTGGACAAAAGTCAAAAGAAAAAGCGTGCGCTGCGGCAAATCAGCTTTTTCTTGCAGTGTTGGTGGTCTCAGGGGTTTTAATGCTTGTTTCCCTAATTGGAAACAAAATGATTTTAACTTTGATTTACCGAAAGATTGACGCCGATGTAATGGGAAGTGCAAGAACCTATTTTTATTTGTCCTCCGTATCTTATCCGTTTCTTGCGGTTTATTCCGCGGGGACAGCGCTGTTTCGCGCAATGGGAGATTCCAAGATTTCAATGAAAACTTCTATTGTTATGAATATAGTAAATATTGTCGGGAATGCTCTTCTTTTGTATGTGTTTTCCTTTGGTGTTTTAGGAGCAGCGCTTGCAACGCTGGTCTCAAGAATCGCGGCGTCTATTATTGTGACAAAGCTTCTTTTAAATCAGGAAAGACTGCTGCATCTTGCGCCGAAATTAAAACTTGGATATTCTCCGGCAATGGTGCGCAGAATTCTTCGAATCGGTATTCCAAACGGACTGGAAAACAGTATTTTTCAAGTTGGAAAGCTGATTGTCGCAGGGCTTGTTTCCAGTTTTGGCACATCGGCAATCACTGCGAATGCCGTGGCGAACACGGTATGTTCTTTTGAGGTGATTCCGGGGAATGCGATCGGACTTGCGATGATCACAGTAGTCGGACAATGCGTAGGCAGTCATAATGTGGAAGATGTAAAGAAGTATACGGCAAAACTAATGAAATACGCCTATTTATCTGTGTTTGTGATTAGTGCTCTGGTGGTCGTGCTGCTTCGTCCAATCTGCACTGCATATCAGCTGCTGCCGGAGACAGAAACGCTGGCGAGACAGATTATTTTATATCATAGTGTATGCTGTGTCTTAATTTGGCCCGCATCCTTTACATTGCCGAATGCCCTGCGCGCGGCGAATGATGTGAAATTTACTATGCTGGCATCGATCGCTACAATGTGGAGCTGCCGCATTGGTATGAGTTATGTGCTCGCGCAGTCTTGCGGTCTTGGCGTGCTTGGTGTTTGGATGGCTATGACAATCGACTGGCTTGTGCGCGCGGCGATTTTTATTGTGCGTTTTATAAAGGGATCATGGAAAAAACATGCAGGTTTTTTGGAATCGTAAGTGGGAAAGGAGGAGTGCATGGAGAAATTGTGGGAATGCTTAACTAAGAAAGACGGGCGGCGTCAAGCGTTGATTCAGCTTAGAGAACAGCTTCGCAAAGATGGCGCCGCAGCGCATGCAAAGCTGCGAAAACTGCACAGCAAAGATACAGAAGTACTGGGCAGGCTTTTGCTTGATGAGGACGCAAAGACACGGAAAAATGCGGCGCTTGTAATCGGAGAAATCGCAGATCAGACAATGATGGATCTGCTGTGGAAAGCGTACTGTCTGGAGCAGACGCGCTTTGTAAAAAGCGCGTACTTACAGGCGTTTAAAAATTTTGAATATACTCTGATGCTGCCAGAGTTAAAAAAGGCGTTGTCTGATCTTGAGAAACAGCCGATAAATGATGAAAATAGAAAACACTTTATGGAAGAAAAACGGCTGCTGCGCGAGCTGATTATGGAGAAAGAGCCGGAAAAGCCGCATGTCTACAAAGGAGAGGGAATATTGTCGGAGATTGTGCTGACAACAAACCGCAATTATAAACATGTTGTGATGGAACTGCTTGGAAGTGCAAAAAAGAAAGAATTTAATGCCGGAGTGATGCTGCGGACAAAATATCCTGCAAAATTATTTGAAATCCGCTGTTTTGAAGAACTGTTTTTTTTATTGCCAAAAGGGAAGCGCGTTGGAGACGACCCGGCAGCAGCAGCAAAAGAACTGATTCTTGCAGGTATTGTTCCGTATGTTGAGGCGAGGCACGAAAAAGGAAAAAATCCGTTTTTGTTTCGCATTGAGGTGCGGGGGACAATGACGCTTGAAAAGAGGGGCGTTTTTGTGCGAAAAATGGCAGCAGTACTGGAGGAAGAAAGCGGCGGAAAGCTTGCGAACGCAGTGAGCGGCTACGAGGTTGAAATTCGGCTGGTTGAGGGAAGTACAGGTGGATATAATGTTTTGCTGAAATTATTTACACTTCAGGATTTTCGATTTTCGTACCGCAGAAAAACTGTTTCTGCTGGGATGCGTCCGGCAAATGCCGCGCTTGCTATGGCACTGGCGGCGAAAGAAGATTTTTTTAAGGAGAAAGCCCGCGTGTTAGATCCGTTCTGCGGAGCAGGAACAATGCTGATCGAGCGGGCAAAAGCGGGAAAAACCGGAGAAGTATTTGGGTTAGATATTCTTTCTGAAGCGATTGACGCGGCGAGGGAGAACACAAAACTTGCAGATTGTAAAGTAAACTATATTCAGAGAGATTTTTTTACTTTTACAATGGAGCAGCGCTTTGATGAGATCGTGACGGATATGCCGTTTTCAATATCGGAGCAGGAGGAAAAAAAGCAGGCGATTTCACAGCTTTACCGCGGCTTTTTTGAAAAAATACCAGTACATTTGGCAGATGATGGAAGAATGCTTTTATATACTCACGACCGCGCGCTTGTCAGACAGTATGCAAAATCCAGTTTGTGGGTTATCAAAGAATTTGAATTGTCCATGAAAGAAAAAAGTTATTTGATGTTGCTTTGGAGACGGTAAGATAAGAAAAATAACACAGAAATGGAGATTTTTTATGAAAGAAAAAATAAAAATTGGTTCCCATGTTGGAATGAGTGGGAGAGAGATGTTTGCAGGTTCTGTAAAAGAGGCGGCTTCCTACGGGGCAAATGCATTGATGACATATACCGGCGCGCCGCAGAATACGCGCAGAAAAGATATCAGTGAGCTGAATTTAGAGGAAGGATTTCGATTGATGGAGAAATACGGTATTCAGGATGTTATCGTTCATGCTCCGTATATTATCAATCTTGCCAATACGGTAAAAGAAGAAACATTTCAATTGGGCGTAGAATTTCTGGAAAAGGAGATTGCGCGCGCTGCGGCAATGCGCTCAAAATATATTGTGCTGCATCCGGGATCTCATGTGGATGCAGGAGCGGACGCAGGGATAAAACAGACAATAAAGGGATTGAATGAAGTTCTATCCAAAGATACAGAATGTTTTATCGCGCTTGAAACAATGGCGGGCAAGGGAAGCGAGATTGGAAAAAGTTTTGAGGAGCTTGCTGCAATCTATGACGGCGTGGTTCACAGCGATAAACTTAGAGTTTGTTTTGACACCTGCCATGTTCACGATGCAGGCTATGATATTGTAAATAATTTTGAAGGTGTGATAGAACAGTTTGATAAACTGCTTGGAAAAAATCAGATTGCTGTGTTCCATATCAATGACAGCAAGAACGCCTGCGGCGCGGCAAAAGACCGGCATGAAAATATCGGCAAAGGAAAAATTGGCTTCCAGCCGTTATATAATATTGTGCATCATCCAGATTTTCTTGATGTTGTAAAAATATTGGAGACGCCTTATATAACATCCGCGCGCAATCCTGACGAAAAGTATGCTCCGTACAAAGAGGAAATCGCGATGCTTTTAGGAAAAGAGCAGTTATGGAGAGCGTAATATCGATAGAGCGCGGCAAATTGGATTGTCTGATTGACCGAAAGGAAGCAGTACGTTACCTTGGATATGGAAAAGAAGAGCCGACGCCGGAGATTATGGAAGAACTTTTCCTTTGCAGCGGCAGGCTGCTTGCCGCAATGCACCCGCGTTTTCAGTATTGCTTCGGAGATATTTTTAAGAATACAGAGAGCAAAACAAAGCAGCAGGAAGAGATTTTGGTATGTTTTGAGAATAAAACACTCTTGCTTCCAGGAAGATCGATTCAAGAACATTTGTCAGGCTGCGAAGCGGTTCTTGGCGCGTGTCTGACGCTTGGGGAAGAAGTGGATCATCAGCTTGAGGCTTTGCAGCAGGAAAGTATGTTATCGGCGCTTTTGTTTGATGCGCTTGCAAATGCAGCGGTTGAACAGCTTCGATTTTTGCTTGAGGAACAGGCTGCGCAGAAATTAAAAGAATGGCAGTTAAATTGGCTGTTTGGTATTGGATACGGCGACTTGCCATTGACGCTTCAAAAAGATTTTTTAAAGATTGTGAATGCAGAGGAAAAAATCGGGCTGTCATGTAATGAGAAATCCGTTTTATTTCCGACAAAATCGGTAACAGGCTTTATTGGACTGAAAAAGAATAAAGCAGGTTTGGAACAACAAAAAAATAGAGATTCCTGCGGTAGAAAAAGGTGTGATTTGTGCAGTCAGAGAGACATATGTATGTTTTCTGACAGGAAACGACCTTAATCACGCAGGTTTTTAACAGATAGGGCTGACGGTCAAAAGTAGCGGTTGCAAAAAACTTTACTTTGTGCTATGATTGGCGCATACAATAAGCATGACCGCAGCGTACATAAAAATAGGTTGAGGTTTTTATGAGAGTAATTGCAGGAAGTGCAAAAAGAATACTGTTATCTGCGCCGTCAGGATTTGGGACAAGACCGACGACAGACCGGATCAAAGAAACGCTTTTTAATATGATAGGCACAAAGCTTGCGGATTGTCGATTTCTTGATTTATTTGCGGGAAGCGGCGCGATTGGCATCGAGGCGTTAAGCCGCGGAGCTGAGCAGGCTGTTTTTGTGGAGAGGGAACAGGAGGCGCTTCAATGTATAAAAGACAATCTTTTACGCACAAAACTTGATTCGCGCGCGACTGTTTTAAAAATGGATGCGGCGGCGGCAATCAGACAGCTTGCCGCCGAACAGAAAGTATTTGATATTATTTTTATGGATCCACCTTACCGGGCAAAAGAGGCGGAAAAGATACTTGAGCTTCTTTCCGGCAAAACTATTTGCAGGGAAGATACAATTATCATTATAGAGGAAGCACGAGAGACGGATTTTTCTTTTGCAGCAGATCTGGGTTTTGAAGTGCAGAAGGAAAAGATTTATGGGACAAGCAAGCATGTGTTTCTTGCCGTTACTTTAAATGCTTAAGGAAAGAAGGTAGTGTGAAAAATTTATTTTTCACACCGCACTTTGTGTCTGCGCGTTGCTTGACACAAAGCTGCTTATGCGAGAAAAGTAACGCAGAAATGGGAATTTTTATGATTACAGGAATTTATCCGGGGAGTTTTGATCCAATAACATTAGGGCATTTGGATATTATCAAGCGTTCTGCGAAATTGGTGGATCATTTGGTGATCGGAGTATTGAACAACAGCGCAAAAAAACCGATGTTTACTGCGAAGGAACGGGTGGAGATGATACGGCTTTCCATTGTTGGACTGGAAAATGTATCTGTGGAAACTTTCGATGGTCTTACTGTGGAATTTGCAAAGCGAAAAAAGGCTACGGTAATGTTTCGCGGGCTTCGCGCTGTGACAGACTTTGAGTATGAAATACAGATTGCGCAGACAAACCATGCTTTAAATCCAGAGATTGATACCGTGTTTTTAACGACAAGTGTGCAGTATTCTTATTTGAGTTCAAGTATCGTCAAGGAGGTTGCCAGTTATAAAGGAGAGATTTCGAAGTTTGTGCCAGCTAGTATTCTGCCAGCAGTGCTGAAAAAATTTGAGTCGATAAGGGGTGTATAGGAATGGCAATGGGGGCAAATAGCAGGATAGAACAGGTGATTGATGATATATATGAGTTTGTCGAATCGTGCAAGCTCCAACCACTCTCCCAGACAAAACTGATTGTTCCAAAAGATGAAATGTACGATTTGCTGGATGAACTCCGGCTTCGGCTGCCAGATGAGATTAAGAGATATCAAAAAATTATTGCAAACAGGGATGCGCTGATTGCGGACGCGGAAGAAAAGGCGGATGCAATTATCAATCAGGCGAAAGAGCAGGCAGCGCAGCTTGTCAGCGAGAACGAGATTTCACGCCAGGCTTATGAACATGCGAACGGTCTGATTCAGGATGCGACAGCGCGCTCTCAGGCGATGCTGCGCGAGGCCGCTGACGAGGCCGAAACCGTTCGTGTCGGCGCGCTGGCATATACAAACGATGTTCTTGAGGAAGTGGAACGAGTGATCGCGAATGCTTACGAGGAAAGCCGCATTAAAACAGAAGAGATGGTTGGCATGTTAAAACATAATCTCGATGTTGTTGTGCAGAATCGAGGGGAACTCAACGAGCAGCTTGCTCCAGTCAGAAATTCACGGGCGGAGACACCGGCGTATCAAAATGGCGATTTCGAGTTTGAAGAAAATAGTTATATGCGGGATTCGGAATAACCAGTATGTAATATAACTAAAAAGGTAACAGCCAGTTTGAAATAATAAATGTGACTAGACCCGCCAGCACGCCGTGCGTCAATTTTACAAGTATGTAATAACGGATGGACAGTCCAGAGCCAAGGGTGACGCTTCTTGTCTGCAGAATGCCGGAGATTCCTCCAAATGCTGTAATCCCAATGGTAAGGGCTGTTTTTTGTATCGGCGGTATGCTTCCGGCGCAGATTTTGTGAATTCCGCTTGTAATTTCCAGAATGCCGCCAGCCAAAGCTGCCAGGAAATCTGGAAGCGGCAGCAGAGCTGTAAAAGCTGCCAACATGGAAAAAAGGATAACATAGCCGCCGATTTTTGTAATTGTGGCAAAACCATCGATAATACAAGAATCGAGAGCTTGAAAAAATAATGGTTCATCAGTGCTTGGCACTGTTTTGGAAATCAAAAGAGTCTGTTCTTTCAAGATTTTTTTCTTATGATCTGAAAAGTGTAAAAAACAGCCGGAAACAATAAAACCAGTCAGATAGATAATAGACAGGTATAAGGCAGTATATGCCGGAGCTGCCAGTTCTTTTGTCGTTACATAGCTGATAATAAACATCAAACTTGCCTGGTTAGAAAAACCGAGCAGAAATTTTGCGTCTTGTTCTGTAATATGACCAGACCGATATAAATCTGCGGTTGTTTTTGCACCGAGAGGCATTCCGCAGAGCAGCCCGATTAAAAGCGGATAACATGCGGCTTGACTGACCGGAAATATTCTGCACAGCACAGGGGAAAAAAGATGGTTGAGCGGATGGGTCAGTTTTAAAGTGACAAGCAGCCCTGAAATAATAAGAAAGGGCAAAAGTACGGGAAGAAGTGTCTGGGACCATAGAACAAGTCCATTCATAGCACCAGAAGCAGCAGTCTGCGGAAAAACTAACATCAGACCGAGCAGCGGAAATACAAACAGATAGGACAGCCATCGGTAAAGCCGGGAGGTGTTGTTTTTTGAAGCTGAGAAAGTATTTTGGGATTGCATAACTGCTCCGTAAAAGGAGGGATTGTTTTACTATATTCAAGGGAAATAAGAACTATTCCCGAATGATTCTCCGAGGGATGCGCATGATTTGCCAAAGTATCTGTCCTCCTTCGTCGAGCGCGAATCGGCGCGGATATAACAGGAACGCCTGCCTTAAGGCATTTGCCTTTTTATAGAATCAGAACATTCCTCTCATATTCGGACGGCGAAACATTGTGATGGCGCGCGTAAGAAACTTGCCGGTAGAGCTGAGCTGCTTTCAGATCTTTTGTAAAAAGAGAAAATGCATCGTTATCAAGAAGTTCTTTTGCTCGCGCAGGGCGCTGTATTATTGGTACGAAAAGCTCTTTGCACCGTTTTAAATAGGGTCTTGCAGCTTGTGTAAAACCGAGCAGTCTGGCGTAAGGAGTATGTTCTGCAAGGCGAAATAATTCTTGTTCTTCTGCGGTGATTTTTAAAATAATATGAAATACTGCGCGGCTCAGTCTTGTATAAGCAGTTTCTTTTGTTTTTATTTGACGAATAAAATCGGTTGTTTGAACACAGGAAAAACGGGCGGAAGAAAAACGCAGTGCCAGGGCTTGTCCAACATCAGCGCAGCAGGAAAGTTCATCTGGTGTGAAATCCAGTAACCGGCAGGAGAGCAATGTAGAAAAATCATCTTCCGTTACTGGAAAAGTGCGACCAAATTCCCGAAGCAGTATATTGTATGCGGCACTTGGAACATACTTCAACAATTCCGATAGTTTTTCCGGCGTTTTGATATTTTCCTGAAGAAACAGGCGCAGGGCTGAGGCCGATGAAAATTCATTTTCAAAATTCAGGTCATGATATCCGCTTCCAAGACGTTTTACAGCGACAGGTTTAAGATGAAATCCTCTTTTTTGACATGCTTTGATATATTCGATTCCAAGCAAATTGTTTGGAGTGTCAAGAAGGGGGAAAATCGCTTTATCCGGCAGGACGGATGTCACTGCTTTTTGGCGGGCTGCCGGGAAATTAAGACCGGACAAAAGGGCTTCTTTTAGGGCGGTGCGGTAGGCGGGTGGCTCGTCAAGCAAAAGTTTGGCAAGAGTATAAAAATGATCTGTATGTGATGGATCTTCACAGCCAAATACAAAACTAGTTACATTAAGATCATAAAGCAGCCGTACTGCACTCTCAGCAAAATACTCTGCGCTCGCCGCAGCGCAAAATACGGGAAGCTCTAAAACAAGATCTGCACCGCAGCGCAGAGCCATCTCGGCACGCGCATACTTGTCGATGATTGCAGGTGCGCCGCGCTGCACAAAGTTCCCACTCATAACAATAACGATAAGATCTGCATTTGTTAATTCGCGTGCTTTTTGAATTAAATATGCATGACCATTGTGAAATGGGTTAAATTCTGCGATAATACCAGTGATGTTCATGGTAATCTCCATTCCGAGAACGCTTTTGTTTAAGAAACTGCAAAGGAACGCTGCAAATGCAGTTTCTCTGATCAAATCAGGGCTGATTTGTGACGTTCTCGGCACAAACAGCTCTGTGAAAAATAAGTGCATCCGCATTATTTTTCACAGTAAGTACCTCGTAAGAATAGGATAAATTGTTTTTATAGAACATGCGCACGATTCGCAGAAGAAATTATTTTTTTGCTGGTCGAATGCGATATACTATCGATCCATAGTATATCATGTTTTTATTGTGTGGTGCAACAAATTTTCTGCTTGTCATAAAGCGAGAAAAGGATTATACTATATACGAATTTCTTTGTGCGTTTCATACATTTTCTGGAATTTTTGTGTTTGATTTCCTGATTGGTCTAACGCGCGGGGAACGGAAAACGAAAGGAGATATGGCAATGAGCTTTATCGAGGAGATTAAGGCGAGAGCGAGACAGAATATCAAGACAATCGTCCTGCCGGAATCAGAGGATCGCAGAACCTATGAAGCAGCGGCGAAAACTCTGGAGGAAGGGAACGCGGAAATTATTATTATCGGAAAAGAGGATGTAATCAGAAATAAATCAACAGGGCTTGATATTTCCAGAGCGACATTGATCGATCCAGAAAAATATGAAAAGTTCGATCAGTATGTTGACAAGCTTGTGGAATTGCGTCGTTCCAAGGGAATGACTCCAGAGCTTGCACGCGAGACAATGCTTGCAGATTACACGACATTCGGTGTGATGATGGTGAAAATGGGAGATGCGGACGGACTTGTCTCCGGCGCATGCCATTCTTCGGCAAACACATTGAGACCATGTTTGCAGATTTTAAAAACTGCGCCAGGTACAAAGCTTGTTTCTGCATTTTTCCTGATGATTGTGCCAAACTGCACACTTGGAGAAAAAGGAACATTTGTATTTGGAGACTGCGGCTTAAATCAGAATCCAACCTCGGAAGAACTGGCGGCGATTGCGGAATCTTCAGCAAAAAGTTTTGAGCTTTTGGTAGGCAAAGAAGCAAAGATTGCCATGCTGTCGCACTCGACAAAAGGCAGCGCAAAACATGAAGATATCGACAAAGTGACAAGGGCGGTTGAGATTGCAAAACATGAGTTCCCAGGATTAAAAATTGACGGGGAATTGCAGCTTGACGCAGCGATTATTCCAGAAGTTGCAGCTTTTAAAGCACCGGGAAGTACGGTTGCAGGCAAGGCAAATGTTTTGATTTTCCCAGATTTGGACGCGGGAAATATTGGTTACAAACTGGTGGAGCGGCTTGGAGGTGCGGAAGCTTACGGTCCTTTAACACAGGGGATTGCCGCGCCGGTCAACGATCTGTCAAGAGGCTGTGATGCGGATGATATTGTCGGCGTTATCGCAATTACCGCGGTGCAGGCGGCAATGTATTAATTATAGAATTATCAAAGTCAGGCAGTAGTTATTATAGAGGTTTTTACAAGATAATTGGGTGTGAGAATTTTTTATCGGATTGTCGAAGAAATTTGTTTGATAATAAGCTGCGCCCACAAAAAACGGGCAGATGGGAGTTATTATGAAAATTTTGGTAATCAACTGCGGGAGTTCCTCGCTGAAATATCAGTTGATTGATTCTATAACAGAAAAGCCTCTTGCAGTTGGTATATGTGAGCGGATTGGAATTGATGGAAGACTTGTACACACTCCAGCAGAAAAGGACAAGCTTGTATTTGATAAGGCTCTGCCAAATCATGAAGCGGCAGTACAGGCAGTATTATCCGCATTAACCGACAAAGAATGCGGTGTGATTGATTCGCTTGAAGAAATTGGCGCGGTTGGTCACCGTGTTGTTCACGGCGGAGAGCGTTTTACAAAATCGGTGATTATCGATGATGAAGTGATCGAGGCAATTAAAGGATGCAACGATTTGGCGCCGCTTCATAACCCGGCGAATTTAATTGGAATTGACGCATGCAAAAAACTGATGCCGGGTGTGCCGATGGTTGCTGTGTTTGACACAGCGTTTCATCAGACAATGCCAAAGAAGGCGTATACTTATGCGCTTCCATTTGAGTATTATGACAAGTATAAAATACGCCGCTATGGTTTCCACGGGACAAGCCACAGCTATGTGAGTGAACGCGCCGCTGAAATTGCGGGGTTGGATTATCATAATTCAAAAATTATTGTGTGCCATCTTGGAAACGGAGCCAGCGTGTCCGCGGTAAAAAACGGAGAGTCAGTAGATACCAGTATGGGACTGACACCGCTGGAAGGGTTGATTATGGGAACACGTTCCGGTGATATTGACCCGGCAATTATTGAATTTATTGCGAAGAAAGAGCACCGGACACTGGACGATATTATGAACCTGTTAAATAAAAAGTCAGGGGTTTACGGAATGTCCGGCGTTTCTAGTGATTTCCGCGATTTGGAGGCCGCTGCGGATTCTGGAAATCAGCATGCGAAAGATGCGACGGAAGTATTTGTCTATAAAACAGCAAAGTATGTTGGATCTTATGTTGCGGCGATGAATGGAGTAGATGCGATTGTGTTTACCGCAGGTCTTGGAGAAAATGATAAGCATATTCGCCAGAGTATTTGTGATTATCTTGGATATCTTGGTATTGTGATTGATCCAGAGCGAAATAATATCCGCAGCAAGGAAGCTGTAATTACAACCGATCATTCAAAAGTAAAGGTGCTTGTTGTGCCGACAAATGAAGAGCTTGCAATTGCAAGAGATACTGTAGAACTGGTAGTTGGCAAGTAAAAATACATCGGAGCAAACAGATGTCGGATAAAAACTGTGATAGAATAAATATCCAAAAAGTAAAAAGAAAATTAAGCGTAAAACGTTTTTGTTTATAATTTAGATTAGAAGAAAAGAGGATGAACGTGCTGACACTTTCATCCTCTTTTTTCACACAGATGTGGGAAATTTGCTGTATGAGAGTTGGAAAAACGATATATAGAAATTTTATTGCTTGTCAAATAAGTATAAATAGTAGGAATTTAACAAAAAAAGAAAGAAAAAACAGGAAGGTTTGTTGGTTACTATTGACAATAGAAAAATGCAAAGCTATGATAGAAAAGAAATTTAATGTAAGGAAATAAAGATGAAGTTTGTTAAGGAGGAAAGATTGTGGGGGTATTATTAAGCCTTGTGGTTCCTGCGTACAACGAGGAAGCAGTGCTTGAAGTTTTCTACAAGGAAGCAAAAGAGATAACCGCAGGGATACAGGTTGATATTGAATATTTATTTGTGGATGATGGCTCAAAGGACAGTACGCTCTCCATACTTCACAAATTATCAGAAATCGATGAATGCGTTCATTATATTTCTTTTTCGCGCAATTTCGGGAAAGAGGCGGCAATCTACGCAGGGCTGGAACATGCGCAGGGGGATTTGGTGGCGATTATGGATGCGGATTTGCAGGACCCGCCAAAGCTTTTGCCGCAGATGCTAAAAGCAGTGATGTCGGAAGGATACGACTGCGTGGGGACAAGAAGGATATCAAGAAAAGGGGAGCCGCCTGTTCGGTCATTTTTTGCAAAATTATTTTATAAATTGATCAATAAAATGTCAAAAACCGAGGTGGTGGACGGCGCGCGAGATTACCAGCTGATGAACAGGAAAGTTGTTGATGCGATTTTATCGATGGGAGAGTATAATCGCTTTTCCAAAGGAATTTTCGGCTGGGTCGGATACCGAAAAAAGTGGCTGGAGTATGAAAATATCGAGCGGGCTGCGGGGGAAACAAAATGGTCGTTTTGGAAATTATTTCTGTATGCAGTTGATGGAGTAATTGCATTTTCAACAACGCCCCTTGTCTTGTCCTCTGTTTTTGGCTTTTTATTTTGTTTTATTGCACTTATTATGATTATCGCAATTATTATTCGGACGCTGGTGTTCGGAGATCCGACATCAGGCTGGCCGTCGTTGGCATGTATTGTTATTTTTGTAGCTGGAATACAGCTGTTCTGTCTTGGCATTCTTGGTCAATATCTGGCAAAAGCATACCTTGAAACAAAAAAACGTCCGATTTATCTGGTGGAAGAAGCAGTGTTGGGAAAAATAAAAGATAAATATAACAATACAAAAACTTCTTAAATTAAACGTTATGTACAATATAGGGAAAGATTGAAATTTTCAATCTCAGAATTTAAAGTAAAATTCTGTTTGCACGGCAAAAGTAAAGAGGTTTATCATACTTCATAAAACTGCATAAATATTGGATGCATGGAGTTTTGTACATAACTATTACATTACAGAAAAGAGGTAATTTATGGATAAAAGAAAGATAAATTGGACAAAAAGAAAATTTTTCTTTCTATATACAGCACTTTTTATATTGACGGCATGGATTGTGTTTCGATATTTTTGGGAAAATGACCGTACTTTTGTGTGGGTGCCAGACGGCTGGAAACAGCATTACCAGGCATTATTATATTATTCGAAATGGCTTCGGGAACTGTTTTCCCGTCTATTTATACAACATAATTTCAATTTGCCTTCCTACAGTTTTAGTCTCGGATATGGGGCGGATATTTTAACAACGCTGCACTATTATGCAATCGGAGATCCGCTCACTTTGTTTTCTGTTTTTGTCCCAGAAAATGCGGTGCTTTATTTTTATGAATTCTTGATTTTTTTTCGTATTTATCTTGCAGGAATTGCGTTTTCATGCTATTGTTTTTACCGAAAAAAAACAAGCTGGTACGCGGTGTTTTCCGGGACGTTTATTTATATTTTTTGCGGGTATGTGATGTTTGCCGGCGTGCGTCATCCGTATTTTTTAAATCCAATGATCTATCTTCCGCTGATTCTTCTCGGCGTGGAGAAACTCTGGCGTGAGAAAAAGCCAGGGCTGTTTGTCGGAAGTGTATGTTTATCTGCTGTAAGCAATTTTTATTTTTTTTATATGCTTGTAATACTTACTGTGCTGTATGTTATAATTCGTTTGCTGTCAACCTACCAGCTGACCCAATGGAGAAAAACAGCATCAGCAGTATTGGGGCTAACTGGTTATGCGCTGCTTGGCGTATCGCTTGGAGCGGTAATTCTCCTTCCGGTTATTTTGATGTTTTTGGGAAACTCCCGTCTGAGTACAGGATATCAATTTGATTTTTGGTACAGCAGCAAATATTATAAATCTTTTCTTCCAGACCTTTTAACGGTCGCCTCACCGGGAAAATGGAATCGATTGGGCTATGCGGCAATTATAATACCTGCGATTTTCTCGCTGTTTTCCGAGATTTTTGGAAAAATAATTGGAAGGTGCAGAGCAGAATGGAAAAAAACATCAGGGATTAAGGGAGAAACAAAAGAAACAAAAGGTGAAAATAAGTTTGAAGAACAAGGGGAAGTTTTTCAACAGGAGGTATTAAAAGAAGATAGAACCGTTGAGCCTGCGCCAGAAATATCCGGGACACAGACAGAGTTTACAGATCAAAAAACAGAGATAAAACAAATATTTTATAATAAAGATTCTTCTTATAAAGAAACCGATCAACTTGGCAGTATGAGAGTTTCCAAGGGCGCGCTTGGTGTTGGGTTTGTTCTGCTTACATTGTTTTTGCTGTTTCCTGCCGCTGGATATGCTATGAATGGTTTTGCTTATGTGTCCAACCGTTGGGGATGGGGCTACAGTATGCTGCTCGCTTTTCTTGTGGCAGTCGAGTGGGATGAATTGTTTTTTGCTGTGCCTAAAAAGTTATTTATGATAGGAGGACTTACTGCAATTTATACATTTTTATGTATTACATTGCAAGAAAATATAGGAGCTGTTGGAAAAGAAAATTTAAGAGTTTCGCTTATTTTGCTGGCGTTATGCTTGGTTTGCCTGGCGGTTGCTTGCTTTGAAAATGTAAGGGGGCGAAAAAAAGAAAAAAAATCACAGAATAATTTCAAAAAATATAGAGAAGAAATTATAGAGAAGCAATCAAAGATTCGATGGATTGTTGTGCAGGCAGTTTTATTTGGTTTTACACTAATCAATATTGGAGCGATGGCTTATTATCAGTATTCCGAAAATTATGGAAATTATGTTTCTGATTTTCGAAAGAAAGAAAGTTTCTATAAAAGTTACGCGGCATCGGAAATCGGTGCCGTGGCAGAAGCTGCGAAGGAAGAAACCGAATTTTTTCGCTATACGGGTCATGAACTGGTTTCCAATGCTTCCCTTGGCAGTGGGTTTTCGAGTACGCAGTTTTATTGGAGTTTATCAAACGGAACTATCTGGAACTATTTTATAGAACAGGAATTGGCGGAACATTCCAGTTTTAATTATCAGGGATTGGACGATCGGACAGCACTGTGTGCGCTCGCTGGTGTAAAATATTATATTGCCGGCAAAAATGGTATAAATTATATACCTTACGGTTATGAAAAGGTAAAAATATCAAAGAAATATAGAAGGAATTATGCTATTTATAAAAATACTTTTTCACTTCCGCTTGGCTATACTTATAAAAATTATATATTAAAAAAAGATTATGAGCGATTGGATTCTCTTGCGAAGCAGGAAGCGATGCTTCAGGGACTTGTGGTCTCGGAAAAAGTGGATGGGTTTGATGCCGTTGCACCGACTGCAACTGCAAGGGAAATTGATTTTGTGATTAATTATGATAGCGACAGAATTCAGCAAGAAGAAAATTATTTTTATGTAAAAAAGAAAGGAGCAAAAATCGAGCTTACTTTTGATGGTCTGCCAGAGTGCGAAACTTATCTTGCGCTTTCCGGTTTATCTTATAATTGGGGAGCGAATAAGGATGTTTCACAGTCTATGATATTAACGATTTCAGCGCAGGATGAACTTGGCGCAAATGTTGAAAAAACATTTACGTATAAAGGCGCAAAGGATGTATTTTACAATGGGAGACGTGATTATATCATTAATTTATGTTACAGTAAAAATAAAAAGGTTTCCGTTTCCATAGAGTTTCCCAGAACTGGAACATACAAAATAGATTCTATGAAAGTTTTATGTCAGCCTTTCAAATTGTACGAAGAATCTGTGAATCAGCTGTGTGAGGAAACACTTATCAATACTAATTTGTACAATAACAATCCTGTAGCAGCGACAAATCGTGTAACTGGGGAAATTACGCTGTCTGCGCCAAAGCTTTTAGTGCTTGCAATTCCTTATTCTGCGGGCTGGAAAGCTTTTGTTGACGGCAGGGAGCAGGAACTTTTGCAGGCAAATACAATGTATTTTGCATTGGCACTTACAGAAGGGAAGCATAAAATTGAGCTGCGCTACAAAACGCCTGGTCTGGCGGCTGGATTTGGGATTTCTGTTTTTGGGTTGGCAGTCTGGATTGGTCTGACGATAAAAATACCGGCAAGATGGTATAAAAAAGCAAATAAACAAACAGAGATATCGAAAAAATCAGAAGGTAAATAGGGAAAAGTATTATGGAATCGCTTGTTGTAATTGCCCGCATTCATAACGGTTTTTTAAGTAAATTTGGAATTCCAAGGCAGAGCGGATTGGTCGGGGAGGTTCTCTCTTATCTTGTGTTTGAAAAAAAGTACCGAGACCAAAATGCGCTGCGCGGAATAGAGGGATATTCTCATCTCTGGCTTTTGTGGGGATTTTCAGAAAACAAAAGAACATGGTCTCCGACTGTAAGACCGCCAAGGCTTGGCGGGAATAAAAGGGTTGGCGTTTTTGCGACGCGCTCCCCGTTTCGTCCAAACCCGATTGGACTTTCTTGCGTGCAGCTTGTGGACATTCAAAAATCACAGGATCAGGGTGAAATTCTTGTTGTGTCGGGCGCGGATCTTATGGATGGCACGCCGATTTATGATATCAAACCGTACTTGGCGTTTACAGACAGCCATCCAGAGGCGTCCGGCGGTTTTGCCGACGCGGTGAAAGGTGCAAAGCTCTCAGTGGTGTTCCCTGAAAACTGGCTTTTTAAACTGCCTGTTGAATGCCGTGCAGCAGTGTGTGGGATTTTAGAACAGGACCCCCGCCCGGCATATCAAAGCGACGCAGCGCGCATATACAAAATGGAATATGGAGGTTTTCGCATTTGTTTTTGTGTGGCAGACCACGTGCTGACGGTTGTTGAAGTAGAAAAGGTATGAGATAGAAAGAAATGCATAAAAGAACTGTTTCCTGAAAATACTGGTATCAGAGATTTTGCAAGAAATGCGGAACAAACATAATATTGTATTGTTTTTGGTTTGTTGATTTTGCAAAAATTAGGATTACCGTTACAAAAATTTGAGGAGGCAGTTTTTTTATGATGGGGATTATTATAGCAATTTTATCTGGAATTATGATGAGTGTTCAGGGAGTGTTTAATACAGGTGTAACAAAACAGACAAGTATATGGACGGCAGCTACTTTTGTGCAGCTGACTGCTTTGATTGTCAGTATTGGAGCATGGTTTGCAGTCGGAAAACAAGCGCCTTTTTCCAGCTTGTTTCAGATTGACGGCAAATATATGCTGCTCGGCGGCGTGATTGGTATTGCGATCACTTATACCGTAATTCAAAGCGTGGCGATGTTAGGACCTGCGAAATCTGCAATGCTGATTGTTACTTCGCAGTTAGTTGCAGCTTACTTGATCGAGCTGTTTGGTTTGTTCGGCACAGAAAAATCAGAATTTCAGTGGAGAAAGCTGTTTGCATTGATTTTGGTAATTGGCGGGATCTTATTGTTTCAATGGACAGGTGAAAAAGGAAATTAAGTATTATTGTTCATAAAATAATTCTTACAAAAATCAAAAATCCATTGTAGTATTACAAATTTTCTTGTATAATAGTAATGGATTGTATTGAGGGTACAGTTCGAGAAAGCATCTGAGAAAGGTCAGGTGCTTTTAGATGAAGAAAAAAGGAAGATGGAAGGCAGCGATTTATTGCTTGTTTGTGCTGTTTGCAGGAATTGCTTACGCATGTAGTACAAAAGGCGGGCAGGCAGTTCTGGAACAAGACCGGGAGGATTCGCCTACGGTAAGAGGAGAATCTGAAAATGACAGCGAGGGAGAACAGCTCCAGACAAAGACAGATTTTAGTGAGGATAAGAGCCTGTCGGACGACAGGGTCTTGTATTTTTATGTCCATGTGTGCGGCGCAGTAGAACAGCCAGGCGTATATTCTCTGTCGGAAAATTCCCGCGTGTCAGATGCGATCGCCGCGGCAGGCGGGCTTGCGGCGGATGCTGCTGGAGACTATCTAAACCAAGCGAGAAAAGTGGTGGACGGCGAGAGAGTCTATATTCCGAACAAAAAGGAGGCAGAGGAATTGGATGCCGCCGGAAAAGATCCGATCGCTGTTTTAGAGGAATCTTCATTGCAAAATGACGGAAAGATCAATATTAACACGGCGACAAAAGAGCAGCTTATGCAGCTGAGCGGGATTGGTGCGACGCGCGCGGATGCGATTATCGCTTATCGAGAGAAGCAGGGCGGTTTTAAAACCTGCAAAGATCTGATGAACGTGGACGGAATCAAAGAGTCTGTGTATAATAAGATTTGTGAGGATATTGCAGTCGAGGGATAGACAATTCTCGCGCTTTGCGAAAAGAATAAAAACAACAAAATAATTCAGATAGAATGGAACGGGGGATCGGTGTGAGCAGGAGAATTTTGGTCGTTGACGACGAGAAGCTGATCGTGAAGGGAATACGGTTTAGTTTGGAGCAGGATGGGATGGAAGTGGACTGTGCTTATGACGGCGAGGAGGCGTTAAACGCTGCAAAAAGAAGGGAATATGATGTTGTATTGCTGGACGTGATGCTGCCAAAGATCGGAGGCTTTGAAGTATGCCAGCAAATTAGAGAATTCTCCAATATGCCGATTATTATGCTTACTGCCAAGGGAGATGATATGGACAAGATCCTTGGGTTAGAGTACGGGGCGGACGATTATATTACAAAACCTTTCAATATTCTGGAAGTCAAGGCGAGAATCAAGGCGATTATGCGCAGAAATGACAGAAAGGTACAGGATGGTGAAAACGCGAGGAAAGAAAGCCATATTTTTGAGTACGGTGATTTGAGAATTGACAGCGAGAGCAAGCGCGTGCATATTCGCGGCAGAGAGATTAATCTGACGGCAAAAGAGTACGATGTGCTTGAATTGCTGTTGATGAATCCAAATAAGGTCTACAGCAGGGAAAATTTGTTAAATCTCGTGTGGGGCTACGATTATCCGGGGGATGTGCGCACAGTGGATGTGCATATTCGCAGATTGCGCGAAAAAATTGAGGATAACCCAAGCGAGCCAAAATATGTTCATACAAAATGGGGTGTAGGTTACTATTTCCAGATAGGATAAAGGGGCGAAAGCTGTGGGAAAATGGGATATAAAGCGCAGGTTGAAGCGGTTTAAAAGCATGAGAGCCGGATTGTTTTTGTTGCTTGTCACAGTGACAGGACTAGCGCTTGCCGGCGTTACAGCAGGCACGCTGCTTGTGTGCCGCAGACAGGCGGTTGACGGCAGAGTTGGAGAGCTGCAAGACTATGGGCGAGCGCTGGCAAACCAGATTTCCGGCGCTGGCTTTCCGGCTATGCAGGGAAGTGAAATTAATGCGGAATTGTCGGCTGCTGCGGATGTTTTTGGCGGCAGAATCGTTGTTGTTGACAGCAATTTAAAAGTGATCTCAGACACATACAATTATGAGGTAGGAAAGATACTTATCGCAAAGACAGTGATTGAGAGCGTGCGCGGAGTGAGCAGCCAGAACATCGAAAAAGCGGCGGATTATGTGGAGCTGACGCTGCCGGTTGTGCCTGCGAACGGAAAGGAAAATCTTGGGGCGGTTATTCTGCGGGCGTCGCTTGAGAAGGAAAATGCAATTGCAGACCGTGTAGAATCATGGATGTTTGCGTTTGATTTTGTGCTGATGTGTCTTGTTGCGCTTGTTGCGCTCCACACATCTGGTCTTATGGTCAAGCCGTTTAAAGCGATTATTGCATCGATTCAGCATGTGACGGACGGATATCTGGAAGATACCGTATCCATTCAGGGATTCAATGAAGTCGAGAGGATTTCCGACTCGTTTAACGAGATGCTCAAACAGATGAAAAAAGTGGAAGAATCAAGGCAGGAGTTTGTCTCAAATGTATCTCATGAGCTGAAAACACCAATGACTTCAATCAAGGTGCTGGCGGATTCTCTCACAATGCAGGGGGAGGCTCCCGCGGAGCTGTACCGCGAATTTTTGACGGATATCACAGATGAGATTGAGCGGGAAAACAAGATTATCAATGATCTTTTATCGATGGTGAGATTGGACCGCAAAGATGGCGAAATGCATATTGCGCAGGTTAGTATCAACGAACTGCTTGAAATTATTTTAAAAAGAATTAAGCCGTTGGCCCAAAAAAGAAATATTGAATTGGTGTTTGAAAGTTTCAGACCTGTGCTTGCCACAGTGGATGAGGTAAAACTTTCTCTTGCGCTGTCAAATCTTATCGAGAACGCGGTAAAATATAATGTGGACGAAGGGTATGTGCGCGTTTCACTAAATGCGGACCACCGTTTCTTTTTTGTCACAGTGGCAGATTCGGGGATTGGTATTCCAGAGGCTGCTCAGCCGTTTATTTTTGATCGTTTTTACCGCGTGGACAAAGCGCGTTCGCGCGAGACGGGCGGGACGGGGCTTGGTCTTGCAATCGCCAAAAGCGCGGTGCTTCGGCATAAAGGAACTGTAAAAGTGTATAGCAGGGAGAACGAGGGAACAACATTTACCGTGCGTATTCCTTTGAATTATAACCCGGCGTAAACGTTAGAAAATACGGACTTGTTCCAGAATAACATGCAGAGATGGAAGGGATGATTTTTTGAGGAAGTTTGGATGGATTGCTGTGATGCTTCTTGGTCTTGTCGGTTTTGCAGGATGCTCAAGCGAACAAGAAGATGAGGTGTCAGGCAGCAGGCTGTATTTTTTAAATGATGCGGAGACTCAGATTGTAAGCGAAGTTTACACGGAAAAGGCAACTTTTAAAGAGGCAAAAGTACAAGAGTATGTGGAGGCGCTGCAAAAGGAACCAGAAAAGCGCGGCTGTAAAAAGATTCTGCCGGAAAATGTTGCGCTGTTGGATTATTCTTTTGGGGAAGCAGAACAGCTGATCTTAAATTTTGACGCAAATTACAGTTCGCTTACAGGTATTACAGAAATTTTAATCCGCGCTGCGCTGGTAAAAACATTTTGCCAGATTGACGGAGTGGATTATGTCGAATTTTATGTGAATGGAATTCCGTATATGAACGGTGAAGTTCCGGTTGGCATGATGCAGGCGGGAGATTTTATCGATGAAAATATGTATAGTCAGATAGCGAATATCTCTATCTTTTTTGCAAATGAAGATGGAACTGCATTGCTGTCGTCACACCGGCAAGTAAGCTATAACGCAAGCATTTCCATGGAACAGCTTGTGATAGAACAATTGATTGAAGGACCGGTGGAAAAGGAGTTAGAAGCGGGAATGCGTCCGACAATGCCGGAGGGAACACAGCTTGTCAAGGTAAGCACGCGGGACGGCGTGTGCTATGTGGAGCTGAATGAGAGCTTTTTTGAAAAGCCAGCGCAGGCCAGCGAGGAAGTGACAATTTACGCGATTGTCAATTCTTTGGTGGAATTGTCAAATATCAATAAAGTGCAGTTCCGCTTTGGAGGCGAAGAAAGAAAAATGTATCAGACAATGCCGTTAACTGGTATGTTTGAAAGAAATTTAGACTTAATTGAAACCGAAAGTTGACAGGCTCGCTGTATTTTGCCCTTACATAGCAAAGAGATTTGAGAAATATTGAAGTTTCATGATGATCCAAATAGGATTGTTTTTGGTAATTGTGAAACTTATAATGGTGTTTTTTGCAACTTGTACAAGAACAATTATGATATTTGATGATATCAGACACGATTTTTGAACAGCAGGAAAAAAATTAAAATACAGGTGAAAAGAACAGCTGTCTGTATTTATGCAAAGTTCAGAGTTGTGCAGATATTTAAGCCATTATTTCTAAGAAAGGAGAAAAGTTTTTATTAGAAAAATAGAAAAAAGGAATCCAAATCAAGGGGGAATGATAAAACGTCCTTTGCTCTTTTTGACTGCCGCTTATCTGGCAGGAGTCTGTGCGGGAAGTGGCCGCGGTATACCAGGGCTGCTTTTTGCCGCTGTCTTATATTTTATTCTTTCTTTTAGTTTTCATTGGAAAATATATTATAAAGATAAAGTTTTATTTTTTATGCCGCTATTTGTTGCGGCAGGTTTGTGGCGTGTTTCTCTGGCGGAGGCAACAAGTCCGCTGGCAACAGGGGAATGCATTGCGCAAGGAACGGTAAAACAGTCGTTTATGGGAACTGGAACAGGAAAAATGTTTGTGGAGATGGAGAATGTTTCTTTTCGTGATGAAAAAACGCAAAGATTTAACGGAACAGTTCTTGTGTATGTCGAAAATTGGAAACTGGCGGCTCCAAAAAGCAAAATAGAAATTGTCGGGGAGCTAAAGCCTTTTTCCGCCGCGGACAATCCAGGGCAGTTTGATGAATATGAATATTATAAGGCGCAGGGAATCTGTGCTAAATTGTACGCGGACGAAATAAAAATAATATCAGAAGGACGCGGATTATCTTGTATTTTGTGGCGGATAAAACAAAAAATTTCTGAAACTTATCACACCGTGCTGCCGGAGTCCTACGCGGGAATATTAGATGCTATGCTTCTTGCAGAAAAAGGAATGCTGCCGCAGGAAACAAGAGAACTTTACCGCGACGCGGGGCTGTCCCATGCGCTTGTTGTGTCAGGGCTGCATCTTTCGCTGCTTGGGTTTGGTCTGTACCAGCTATTGTGCAAATTAAAAATTGGGGCGAATAGTTCTGTTGTTGCTGCCGCAGCTGCCGTTTTCGGTTACGGCTGTTTTGCCGGTTTTGGTATTCCAGTGATTCGTGCGTCGGTAATGCTTCTTCTCTCTTTATTTGCGAGGTGCGCCGGAAAAACATACGACGCTCCAACAGGGCTTTCTCTCGCCGCGCTGATTGTTTTGTGGAAATCTCCGCTGCAATTATTTCAAGCAGGATTTTTGCTCTCGTTTGGCGCAGTTGCAGGAATTTTGTTGTTTCAGCCGCTGTTTGAAAAAATGGGAATTCGGCGGATTGGGAGCAGTTTGTCGGTACAGCTTGTACTGATGCCAATTACCCTGTGGTTCTTTTATGAATTTCCAGTTTATTCGATTCTTTTAAACCTGCTTGTTCTGCCGTTTCTAAGTCTGCTGCTTGTGCTTGGGATTCTTACAGGAGCGGCGGGGGCAGTTTCACTTTTTTTCGGGCGGTTTTTTGCAGGAGGAGTTTATGGACTGCTGGCAGGTTATGAGATTGTTTGTCAGATCAATAAAAGTTTGCCAAACAATTTACTTTGTGTTGGCAGACCGCAGCCGTGGCAGGTAATTTTCTACTACATAGTACTTTTTGTATTCTGGATGGTTTGCAAAAAGGACAAAAGAAAACGACATCTTGTTTTTCTTGCTGTGCTGGGAATATTTTTATTTCCAAAAAGACCAGGATGGCAGACTGCTTTTTTATCTGTGGGGCAAGCGGACTGTGCGGTCATTCAAAGCAAAAATTTAACTGTGCTGATGGATGCAGGAAGTTCGATAAAAGGGGCGGCGGAACGTATTCTTATCCCGTATCTAAAATATACGGGCAATACGACCATTCACTATGCAGTTGTCAGCCACGCGGACAGCGACCATTGCAGTATGCTTGCAGATATTTTTAAATCGATGGCGGCAAAAACATCGGATATTACGATAGAAACTCTTGTGCTGCCGGAGGCGGGAATATCTGGAAAGAGCGCGCAAAATTTAAAAGAGCTGGCAGAAGCCGCAAAAGTAAAAGTAGTAGCTTTTCGAGAGGGGGATTGTCTGCGTGCAGAGTCGTTTCGGCTGGAATGTTTGTATCCTCCGGCAAGTCTTGGAGTAAAAATCCCGGATACAAACGATACATCCCTTGTGTTCCTTGCCGCATTTGACCATGCCGATTTTTTATTTACCGGAGATATATCCGAAGAGGGAGAAAAGGCTGTGATAAAAATACTCTCAAAAAAAGGAGAATGGAGAGGAAAAGGCGAACTGTACTTAAAATCTGCGCATCATGGTTCGCGCTACTCCAACAGCGATGCATTTTTGGAACTGGCAAAGGAGGGGCAAGCGGTGATTTCCTGCGGTGAGAACAACAGTTATGGGCATCCCCATAAAGAGACGCTTGAGCGCATGGAAGCAAAAGGGATTACAAAGTACATTACCTGGCAGACAGGCGCGGTGATTGTGACAGACAGAAAAAAAGTTATATGCTGGAAACAGAAAAATCGAAATAGGTAAAATTCTGGTTTTCGTTGACAAGAAACCTCGAAAATAGTATACTTATACCCGTGTATATTGTACAGGAGATGACTCTTGTCTTAAGGCGACGGGATTTAATTCTCTGTTATAATAAACGGATGTCGGATTACAAAGACACTGGCTGCTGTCAGTTTGATAAGTAAGTTGGATAAAATGTACAAATTGTGTGGCGTAAGCATTAAGCGGAGGGATGTCTCATAGAGTATATGGGGGAAAGTGGATGGAATTTTATGATTGGATTTTATAATTATACAGTAATTTTAACCTATATTGGATTGGCTTCTTCCATTTTTGGGATGACGCAGGTGTTTGCCGGACACTACCGCGCAGCGCTGCTGTGTTTAATTATATCTGGTACGTGCGATATGTTTGACGGGAAAATTGCGCGTATGAAAAAAGACCGGACAAAGCAGGAGAAAGTATTTGGAATTCAGATTGATTCTTTGTGCGATCTGATTTGCTTTGGTATGTTTCCGGCGACAATCGGTTATTCTCTCACTGTGGGCAAGCCGAATCTACAGCCTCTTGGAGTGATAGCAAGCGTTATGTTTGTGCTTGGCGCAGTGATACGGCTTGGATATTTTAATGTGATGGAACAGGAACGACAGGAGCAGACCGACGAACACAGAAAATATTATCAGGGGCTTCCGGTAACTTCCGTGGCTTTGATTCTTCCGCTGATTTATATTGTCAGTGTATATTTCCAATGGCTTCCGCTGCCGCAGACCTATTGTATTTCCCAGATTATTATTTCTGTGCTTTTTATCTTAAATATCAAGGTGAGAAAGCCGGGAAATGTAGGAATTATTGTAATGACAGTACTTGGATTGGCAGTGTTGGCAGGAGTTTTAATTTTCTGTGAGTGATCATTTGCACAAGGAAATTTAATGATGAGATTTGCTTTTTGCTTAGGGGAGACTTTTTTGCAGAACAATAAAATGGGGGAAATAACGAATGGACTATAAAGACAGATCTGGGAAGCTTGTGAAAAATGCGACTGGTCAGGATAAATTTTTGGAATTTGTCTATTCTAATATACCGGGACGTATGGCGATGAAATTGCTGGCGTCTCCGGCAGTATCTCAAGTTGTTGGGAAGTTTATGGACACATGGCCTTCCACGTTTTTGATTTCTTCTTTTATCAGAAAAAATCATATTTCTATGGCTGACTATGAAAAGAAGAAATATCATTCGTTTAATGAGTTTTTTACGCGGCGGCTCCGTTTGGGAAAAAGACCGATCGATAAGGAGGATTCTCATCTTATCGCGCCGTGCGATGGGCTTGTGACCGTGTACCCTATTGATCTGCGCACAAAAATACGGATCAAACAATCATGGTATACCGTCGGTTCCATGCTTCGGGATAAACGGCTTGCAGCGGAGTTTGCAGGAGGATATTGTATTGTGCTGCGCCTGACTGTTGACAATTATCACCGATATTGCTATATCGATCATGCTGTAAAGGGAAGAAATCATATAATTCGTGGTGTGCTGCATACCGTAAATCCGGCAGTGCTTGAGCATATTCGCATTTATAAAGAAAATACGCGCGCATGGTGCGCGATGGAAACACGCAATTTTGGAAAAGTAGTGCAGATGGAAGTTGGAGCAATGATGGTTGGAAAAATCAACAATTATCATCGCGAGGCGGTGGTAAAGCGCGGTCAGGAGAAAGGGCGCTTTGAATATGGCGGTTCCACCGTTGTACTGCTTGTAAAAAGGGATGAGATTGCGGTGGATCATGATATTTTAAAAAATTCCGCAGATGGAATAGAAACAAAAGTGCGGATGGGAGAGAGAATTGGAAAGGCCATGTTCCTATGAAAACAATAAAGGAAGATATGAAAGCAGGTATGTTTCGCAAAGCGTACCTGCTTTATGGCACAGAGAAATATCTGCGGTCTTTGTATAAGAATAAATTGAAAGATAGTGTGCTTGCAGGTGGAGGCGAAATAAATTTTTCTGTTTTTTCTGGAAAGGGGATTGATGAAACAGAAATAGTTCATATTGCACAGACAATGCCTTTTTTTGCGGAGCGCAGATTAATTTTAATTGAGGGCAGCGGGTGGTTTAAGGGGCAGAGCAGCGGGATGGCAGAAGTGCTGTACACATTGCCGGATACCACTGTATTTGTGTTTGTGGAAGATGATGTGGACAAGCGGGGGCGCATGTATAAGGCGGTGAAGGAGCTTGGACATATCTGTGAATTTGGAGCAATGGAAGAGCGGGATTTAAAACTTTGGATAGCGTCTTTGCTTCGCCCAGAACAGAAAAAGCTTACTGACGCGACAGCTTCCTATTTTCTTGAAAAAACAGGCACAAGTATGGAGAACATTCAGACAGAAATAGAAAAGCTGATCGGTTATACTTACGGCAGAGATATTATTACAAAAGAAGATATTGATGCAGTCTGCACAGAACAGATCAATGGAAAAGTATTTCAGATGGTTGACAGCGCCGCTGCGAAAGAGGCAAAGCGTGCGCTTGCATTATATCGGGATCTGTTGGAGCTTCGGGAAAAACCTATGTCCATTTTGTTTTTGCTGATAAGGCATTTAAATATTTTAGTGCAGGTACGGCTCTTGGCAGCAGGTGGAATGCAGGGAGCATTGATTGCAAAAAAGGTTGGATTCCCGCCATTTGCAGCAGGAAAATACATTTCCCAAGCCAGAGCTTTCTCAGAAAAAGAATTGTGCGAGACAATTGAGTACGGCGCACTTCTTGAGGAGAAGATAAAAACAGGCTGGGTGAACGAGCAGATTGGCGTGGAGATGATGATCGTAAAATTGCTGCAGGCAGGCAAAACAGTATAATAATTTAGCGACAGTGATTTTGGAAGATAAAGCAGTATAATAATTTAGCGACAGTGATTTTGCAAGATAAAATGGTGCTGTGGGAAGAAAAAGCAATATAATAACCTGACAATCATTCTTATAAAACGATGGTATTGAGGAAGTAATTGCAGCAAAAAATAAATTTTGGGGCTTGCACAAACCTGGAAAGTATGATATTATTATCGATGCAAGTGAGAAAAGCCTTGCAAAAAATTTGGAGATGTACCCAAGAGGCTGAAGGGTCCGCACTCGAAATGCGGTAGGTCGGCAACGGCGCAAGGGTTCAAATCCCTTCATCTCCGCGAAAAGAAACCAGCTGTAGACCTTAAGGATTTCGTAAAATCAAGGGTTTGCAGCTGGTTTATTGTGTGATTTATTTAGGCATAATAGAGTTTTTTGCATTATTAAATAGATTTCTTGTCATGAATTTTATCATGATTTTTTAGGGAGAATTGCGTTGCTAAGCCGATTTTCAGCATCTCTCTGCGCCTTTTTACCTGCATTTTGCATTGCGTGTCGGTATACACTCTTTATTACATGATCTGACTCATTTCCACTTGTTGATATAAATTAGGGTTTATTCCTTTTTTATGCCATTTTTTCATTTTCCTGCATTTTCTCAGTAATTTCCAAAGAGCGCAAGAACATTTTCCGTTTTTTGTCAGTTAATAAACGGAATTTTTGGATAACTTCTTTTTCTAAATCAGATAGGCGAAAGCTATCTTTTTCTGCCGAACGATTTCTTTTCTTATCTTCTAATAAGTCCGAAAATTCAATATTTAACCATTCTGCGATAACAACTGATTTATCGACTCTGGGAATTATTTTTTCATTACACCAATCAGAGGCTGTAGCAGAAGAAACTTTTATCTGTTTATATAAATCTGCTTGAGTCTTATTTCTTTCATTTAACCAAAAAGCTAAATTTTTTGAAAAAATTTTTTTGATTTCCTTTTCTTCCATAAGTTTCTCCTGTCTGTTTGCTATCATTATAAGGTAAAACCAGTATTAGTCAACAAAAAGTTAGAAAAATTAGAAAACAGTGTTGATATACTAGCATAAAACTAGTATTTTACGAAAAACTTGCAATGGTTTTATAGAACAATTAATATAACAAAAAATAAGTACTAGATATTTATTGAATAATATAAAAATGTTTATATATTTCAGTAATTTAGATAAAAAATACTTTGATAATTTATAGAATATAATATATAATGAAAATTAAAAAAAGGAACAGGGAGGAGTTGTTAAATGAAATATGCAAATCAGGTGTCTGAAATGTTAAATGTATTTTCGCAGGCGCCTTTGCAAGTGAGTCAGATGGCTGAGTTTTATTGTAAGAATACAATGGAATACCGGACAAGTGATAAATATAGTTCTCCTATTGAGGATATTTTGGAAGAGTGTAAAGATTCCGAGAGATATGGTGCATTTTTATTGTTAGGACATAGAGGATGCGGAAAAAGTACGGAATTAAACAAGATGTCTGAGCAGCTGAGTTTCGATGGATATTCTGTGAAGATCATCAATTGTGCCAGAGATTTGGATTTGTTGAATCTTGTACATTCAGATCTTTTTATATTGATGGGTGAAGCTTTGCTGAATATTGCAAAAGAGCTGGAATGTAAGATAAAAGAAGATATTTTGAAAAAAATTATGCATTTTTGGGATGAGGGAACAGAATATTCCGAGTGTAAGGAAACCGTGGGAAATTCTGTAGAAGCAGGGATAGAGGCTAAAACTCCGAAGATTTTAAGTATTTTACAAACATTTGCAAAAATTAAAACAGATTTAAAATATAATGAAGAAATTAGAGTGGAATACCGGAGAAAAATAAGTGTACGTACCAGTGAATGGATGGCTTTGTTAGGGCTGGTGTCAGAAGAAATTGCAAAAAAAACAGATGGGAAACATCCGATTATAATTTTTGAAGATTTAGATAAATTGAATTCCGAGGATGCATGGAAAGTATTTTATAATTATGTGGCGCTTCTTTCAGGAATGAGTTTTCCAGTTATTTATACTTTTCCTATTGCACTTTCTTATGATCCAAAGTTTGCTGCCATGGAAAGTTATTTTACAGTAAAAACATTGCCAATGATAAAAATTGCGACAATAGAAAATAAACCGTTTAAAGAGGGAATTGCTGTTATACGTGAGATTGTAGAGAAGCGCGCAAATTTGGAATTGTTTGAAGAAAATACTCTGGAAAAGATGATTCAATATACAGGAGGTTCTTTAAGAGATTTATTCTATGTAATTAATGCATCAGCAAAAAGAGCAGAGCGCAGGGAAAGTAAAACGATTTCTATGGAGGATATGGAACGAGCGCTAGAAGAATTAAAAACATCTTTAACAAGACGGATCGAAAAAAAAGATTATGAGTTTTTACTGAATATTTATAAGGGAAACAAAGAGATGATTGAGAATAAAGAGATGCTGCTGAAAATGCTGCAGGCGTCTGTAGTGTTGGAATATAACGGAAAACGGTGGCATAATCTCCATCCTTTGGTCGCGAAATTTTTTAAAGATCAGGGGTTGATTCAAGATGATAGAAAGTAATCAGGAAGCATACCAGACGTTGGGATGGATTATAAATCGATCGGAACAAGGGTTGTTTTTGGTGGTTGCTGACGAAACTATACAAAAGGAGATCGTTCGATTTTATCAACGTGGAGCAACACAAATTTATGATTACAAACAACATCCGAATGCGTATATGTTTCGCGATTTGGAAGAGTGGATCATGAAGCTGCCAGAAACAAAAACGTTTATGATTGCCAATTTTCATCTTGCAATACAAAAGGAAGAAGATTTAAAACGTTTAAATTTCAGCAGAGATATGTTGGAAGGTTTGGGGAAAAATATTATTTTTTTTACCACACAGTATGGCGATGATCAATTGTCGTGCGGCGCATACGATTTTTATTCTTTTTTAAAACTTCGAATTTTATTTCATAACTATGTGACAGAATGGGAAGAAAAAGAAAGTGAATTATTTTCTGCGGAAGAGAAGTCACAGGAAAGTGAATGGAAAACCGAAAATTTAAAAGAGTTATTAAATGAAACGTATGCTTTAATAGATCAAGCCAACGAGAAGTTTAATAAAGTACAATATAGTGAAAGTGAGATGCTATTGTTAAGAGCAAGAAAGATCCGGGAAAAATTGCTTGGAGAAAAGCATTTGGAAGTAGCAAAAATTGATAATAAATTAGCATCCGTATATTATAAACAGGGAAAATACCAGCAGGCAGAAAAATTGTACCAAAAAAGTCTGCGGGTATGTGAAAAAGTATTGGGGGAGGAACATCCAGATACCGCCATAAGTTATAATAATCTGGCAAGGGTGTATGAGGGTCAGGGAAAATACCAGCAGGCAAAGGAATTATACCAAAAAAGCCTGTGCATACATGAAAAAATATTGGGAAAGGAACATCGAGATACCGCAACGAGTTATAATAATCTGGCAGGGGTGTATGAGAAGCAGGGAAAATACCAGCAGGCGGAGGAATTATACAAAAAAAGCTTGTGCATACATGAAAAAGTATTGGGGGAGGAACATCGAGATACCGCAACGAGTTATAATAATCTGGCAGAAGTATACAGGATTCAGGGAAAATACCAGCAAGCGGAGGAATTGTGTCAAAAAAGTTTGCGAATACGTGAGAAGGTATTAGGAAAGGAACATCCAGATACTGCCATTGGTTATAATAATTTGGCAGGGGTGTATAAGGAGCAGGGAAAGTACCAGCAGGCGGAGGAATTGTTCCGAAAAAGCCTGCGGGTATGTGAAAAAATATTGGGAGAGGAACATCCATCTACTGCAACGAGTTATAATAATCTGGCAATAGTATATAAAGAACAAGGAAAGTACCAGCAGGCGGAGGAATTGTACCAAAAAAGTTTGTGGATACATGAAAAAGTATTGGGAGAGGAACATCGAGATACCGCAACGAGTTATAATAATCTGGCAGAAGTATACAGGA